>JAXDMB010000116.1:0-2926 GCA_034666325.1 Vulcanimicrobiota bacterium | reverse complement strand
TACCGGCGGTTCCACAGGACGGCCCACAGCGCATCGTGCACCGCCGGAGTAACGGCGTGATCCAGAACCATGGATTCGAGGACCGCCCGGACGCTGGAGCGGCGAACCCGCGGCGTCATCACGCTGCGCAGGCTCGCAATGGACGCGGGTGGCTGCCGTTCACCCGCGTTCCGATGCGTTCAGTCCGGTTTGGCGAAGGCGACGATCGTGTTCTCGGCGCGGCAGTTCGTCCAGAACTTCGTCCCGTCGAAGCCCAGACTTCGCGCGGCGAACCCGATCGACGCCAGCTCGTGCACCTCGGGCTGCTCTTTGCGAGCGTCGAGGCACAGCAGCCGGTAGTCGTCGCTCTCGCGGCTCTCCGTCGTGACAAGATAGAAGCGTCCCGCGACGACTACCATGCCGGTGATCTGGCGCGGCACGGGGATCGTTCGCAGCACCGAACCGCGCTCGTCGAGCTCGAGGATCACCTTGTTGTCGCGCTGGCTGAGATAGAGCCGGTCGCCGTCGTACGCGAGGAACGAGCCGGTCCCGTCGGGACAGCGGATCGCTTCGGACTTGAAGTCTTTGCCCATGATGTAGCGGCGTATGAAGCGGTCGTCGGCGCCTCCGTCCTCGCTGTCGCCCACCACGACGCGCAGCGCGTCGCCGGTGACGGTGAGCCCGTATGGCCTGCCCGGTGCGACGGCCTCTTCGAACACTCGGCCCTGCTGGGCGACGAGTCCGTAGATTCTATTCGTCTCGAAGGAAGCTATCCACAGATCCGGACCGTCACACGCGAGCCCCATCGGGGAGGGGCAGGGGGCGGGGATGCGGACGAGCTCATCGATGGTCGAGAGCGTCTGATTCATGTGCGCGTCCCTTTCCCGCACGGGCTCGCGGGCTCCCGGCGGCGGCGGGGCGAATCGGGCTTCCGCGATGGCCAAGTTCTGCTTCGTGATCCACCCTCTCTCGTACGAGGACGTCGTGCGCTACGAACCCGGCGCGAAGGGCAAGGGCAAGCCCATCATCGCGAAGATCATGGAATGGATGCCGCCGTGGACCGCGGCGCACGTGACGGGCATTCGCACGCCGGACGGGCGTGAGACCGAGGGCTGGTTCGTGGCGGCGCCGCTTTTGCCGCAGCAGATGCTCGACTTCCCGCGCGAGCAGGTGTACGAGCGCATCCTCAAAGCGATCGATCTCGGCGTCGCGCTGGGCGCGGAAGTTGCGGGGCTCGGCGCGTTCACCGGCGTCGTCGGCGACGGCGGCGTGACGATCGCGGAACGTTCGCCGATTCCGGTGACGACGGGCAACTCGCTGACGATCGCCGCGGGCGTGCGCAGTTTGTTCCGCGGGGCGGACGAGATGGGCATCGATCCGGCGCGCGCGACGGCGGTGGTGGTCGGCGCGACGGGATCCATCGGCGGCGCGTGCGTGGAGCTGATCGCGCCGCGTGTCGGGCACGTTATTCTCGTCGCGCGCAACGAGACACGGCTGCGCAAGTTTCACGAGAGCCTGCGTGACTGCTTGCCGTGCGAATCCTCGTTCACGACGGACATCGGCGACGCGGTACGGCGCGCGGATCTCGTGCTGACGGCGACATCGTCCACGCAAGACGTCATCGAGCCGGAAGATCTGCGCACCGGCGCGGTGGTGTGCGAGCTGTCGCTTCCGCACGACGTCAGCCGGCGTGTCGCAGTGGAACGGCCGGACGTACTGGTAGTGGAAGGCGGCAACATGCGCGTTCCCGGCGACATGCGCTGGTGGCGCGTGCGCGAACCGGGCGAGACGTTCGACATGGGATTGCCGCAAGGGACGGCGCTCGCGTGCATGTCCGAGACGATGCTGCTCGGTCTGGAAAACCGCTGCGAGCCGTACACGCTGGGCCGCGGCATCGACGTCGAGAAAGTGCGCGAGATCGACCGCCTCGCGACGAAAGCCGGGTTCGAGCTGGCCGACATGCGCGCGTTCGACCTGCCGATCTCCCGCGAACAGATCGCGCGCACGCGAGCGGCCGCGGAAGAACGCCGCGCGGCATCGGCATGAGCGCCTTGCAAATGGCGACGGGTACCGCGCTCGATGAACGCGGTACCCGTGACGGTGGAAGGGAGGCCTTGACGTGACCACTCTATCACACCGGGAACCGGCGCGCCTACGCCGGGCTGGAGCGAGCGGGAGTCGAACCCGCGGAGGATGGGTGTCAAAGCCTCCCCTCGGACCGCCGATCGCCCCAGCGCCGTGTACATCACGCGCGCAGCGCAATCGGAAAGGCCGCTTGTGAAAAAAGTCGTTTCCGTTTCGCTCGGCTCGTCGTCGCGCGATCATCAGGCGGACGTCGAGCTGTTGGGCGAGCGGTTCGACATCTCGCGCGTTGGGACGGACGGTTCGATCGACAAGGCGATCGCGAAGCTCAAGGAGCTCGACGGCACGGTGGACGCGATCGGACTCGGCGGGATCGACGTGTATCTCTACGCCGGAAAGGACCGCTACGCGCTGCGTGACGGCCTGCGGCTGCTCGACGCCGTGAAGAAGACGCCGGTCGTCGACGGCAGCGGGCTCAAGAACACACTCGAGCGCAATGCGATCGCGTACATGCAGAGCTCGCTCGGGATCGAGTTCCGCGGGAAGCGCGTGCTGATGGTGAGCGCGCTCGACCGGTTCGGGATGGCGCAAGCGCTCGTGCAAGCCGGTGCGGACGTCGTGTTCGGCGACTTCATCTTCGCGCTCGATCTCGACCGGCCGGTGCGCGGGCTCGACGAGTTCGAGGAGATGGCGCGCAAGTATCTTCCCGACGCGTGCAAGCTGCCGTTCCAGTTCTTCTACCCCACCGGCAAGAAGCAAGATCGCCCGCCACAGGCGAAATATCCCGAGTATTACGACGACGCCGAGATCATCGCTGGCGACTATCACTTCATGCGGCAGTTCATGCCCGACCGGCTCGACGGCA
>JAXDMB010000115.1:0-4938 GCA_034666325.1 Vulcanimicrobiota bacterium | reverse complement strand
AGCCGCTCGGCGAGCGCGCCGAGCGGCGCCGGCTCGAGTCCGGCGAGGACGAGCGCGGCGCCTTCGGCTGCGAACCGCTCGGCAATCGCGCTGCCGATTCCCGTTCCGGCGCCTGTCACGACCGCGACGCGGTCCTGCATCCGCCCGCCGTTCACGCCGGAACGGGCGTGCGCCCACCCATGAGCTGCGCCCAGCGGCGCCAGAACGCGCGCATCTGGAGCTCATCGACGGTCAGCGGCTCGCGGTTCATGCCGCGCGAGACATCGTTCCACCGCACGCCCGATGCGGCGAAGCCGGCTTGACACGACTCCATCGCCTCGACGTCGTCGGGCGTCGCGAAGCCGCCCGGGCCGAGGAACGTGAGGAACGCCTCGAGCCGGCGCTCGCGAGGTCCGGCCGTCTCGGTGACCGGCGCGATCTGCCACGCGCGCACCTCCATGTGCGAGGCCGAGACAGGCCAGATCGTGCGGACGACGACTGCCATGATGTCGTTGATGACGAGGTTCGGGAAGATCAGCATGTTGCGGTTGAGCTCGACCATTCGGCGCGCCCGCTCGGCACCGTGGCGCGTGGTCAGCCGCTCGCGGATCGCGTCGATCTCCGCGCGTGCCGCGACGCCGAAGAGCGGGGACCATTTCGCGACCGGCCGCCCCCACGGCGCCTCGTACTCCACCAGCGCGTGGCCGTTGCCGAGATCGACGGCGCGCCCGATCACCGCCTTCACCGTCGTGTTGTCGATTCCGGTTTCCGTGGCGGCGCGCTGTTCTATTCGCGTGAGGTACTTGAAGTACGTCTCGTGCACGGGAAGCCCGTGGTAGCCGTCGACGCTGTTCTCCACGAGCAGCTTCCAATTCGCGTCGATCCCGTACTCGTGCGTCCCCGCAATGATCTCGACCGCGCCGTCGGCGGCGTCGACCATGAGGTCGAGGACGTCGCGCGCGCCGGAGAGATAATCGTAGAGCGACGGCGCCGTCTCGTCAAAGCAAACGAAAATGAAGCCGCGGTAGCTCTCGCAGCGCGGCACCTCGCGGAGTCCCATCCGGCTGCGGTCGAAGCCGTCGCCGTATCCCGCTTCGTCCGGGAGTCCGGCAAGTGCGCCATCGAGTCCGAAGGACCACGCGTGGTAGAAGCACTGGAACACCTTCGCGTTGCCGGCGTCCTGGCGGCAGATCGTCGCGCCGCGGTGCGGGCAGGTGTTGTAAAACGCGCGTACGTTCCCGTCCTTGCCGCGAACGAAAAAGAGCGGCTCGCCGGCGATCGAGCGGCGCACGAAGTCGCCGGGATTGACCGCCTCCGACTCGTGGCCGAGGTAGAGCCAGCAGCGGGCGAAGATTCGATCGCGCTCTTCCGCGAAAATCGACTCGGACGTCATCGTGCGGCGATTCACGCGGAAGATGTGGCGCTGCTCGTCCTCTTCGATGTACGGCTGCTCGTCGCGCGCGACCATGGTGCCTCCTGGGCTGCTCTCCGGCCGGAAGGAGAATATCGATTTTGCGGAAGAAAATATTTGCCGTTCACTACGGGTGGTCTCTGGAGGGTTCCTTCATGTCCCTTCCCTCGCGTGGCCGGTTCGTCGGCACGATCGCAGGCGTAACGGCCGCGGCGACCATCCCTCCGGTCCTCACCCGGGCGGCCGCGCCCGCGACGGTGCGCATCGGCTACATCGAGTCGATGAGCGGGCCGTTCGCGGACGTCGCGGAGCGGCAGCTCGCCGGCGTGCGAGTTGCCGTGGAGGAAGCGAACCGGCGCGGCGGCACGCAGTTCGAGATCGTCCTCGCCGACGACGGCGCGAACGGCGACCTGGGCGTCACGGCGGGGCGGCGGCTGCTCGAGCAGGACAAGGTCGACGCGATCATGATCGGCGTTTTCTCGCCGACCGCGCTCGGCGTCGGTCCGATCGCGGGACAGCGCGGCGTCTTCGTGCTCTGCATCCAGCCGCAGGACACGCGCATCACCGGGACGCTGGCGAACCGCGTCGTGTTCCGGCTCGTTCCCAACGCGCTGATGACCGCGAACACGCTCTCGCGGCGGATGCTGGCGGTGGGGAAGAAGTGGTATTTCCTGCAGGCCGACTTCGCGTTCGGCAAAGACGGATACAGCCGTCTCTCAACGCTGCTGCAGCGCGCGGGCGGCACCGAGGTCGGCCACGACGTCTTTCCGATCAGCGCGAGCGACTTTTCCTCGCTGCTCACGAAAGTGCGGAACAGTGACGCGCAGGTGCTGATGATCTGCCACGGCGGTCGTGCGGCGGCGGCGATCTGCAAGCAGATGGTGCAATTCGGGCTGCACAAGCGGATGCACGTCGGAACGATGAACCTCGAAGACTACTACGGCGATCTGCCTCTCGACGAGCTGCACGGACGGCTTACCGCGGGCATCATGTGGTCGCCGAAGGTCTCCGACTCAGCCCAGCGCCTGTACCGCAAACTTGGTGCGGCGCTGCGCGGGACGCCGGTCAGCCAGCGCCATTATCTCGGGTACATCGCCGCCTCGCAGCTCATCGACCGCATGCGAGCGGCCGGGACGACGCGGGCCGATGCGCTCGTGAGCGCGTTTTCGGATCATACGTTCGATGCCGCGAAGCTGCGACCGGCGATCTGGCGTGAGTGCGATCACCAGTGCGCGGGCGACACGTACGCGGGGCTGCTCGTCGACGCGAATACGTACCAGCGCACCGGTTTGCTGTACGACGTCGTGGCCGACGTCTCGGGTCAGGACGCACTCGGCGCGTGCACGGAGGCTGACGCCGCCGCCGCGCACGCGGCCATCGCGAAGCAGACGGTCCCGCAGCGGCCCGACTACTCGCCCGTCGCCGTTCGCTGACGAGCGCCGCGTGGAGACCTCCGCGACCCGCGTCGACCGCGCGACCGTCGAAGACTTGCTCTACCGCGAAGCGGCGCTGCTCGACGCGTGGGATCTCGACGGCTGGCTCGCGCTCTATACCGCCGACGCGCGGTACTGCGTCCCCGCGACCGACAAGCCCGACGGCGATCCGACCCGCGACCTCGTGATCATCGACGACGACCGCGAGCGGCTCGAGTCGCGCGTCGAACGGCTCAAGAGCCGCCGCGCACACCGCGAGTTCCCGGTCTCGCGCACGCGGCACCTCGTCTCGAACGTCGTCGTGGAGAGACAGGACGGCGCGGGCGTCGTCGTCTCGGCGGCGTTCATGGTATGGCGCTTCCGCGGCAAGCGATCCGACTACTACGTCGGCCGCTACGATTATCTGCTGACGTTCGCGGGCGGGGCGTGGGCGATCCGCTCGAAGCGCGCTACGCTGGATCTCGCGACACTCGACGATGCGGCGAGCGTCAGCGTGATCTTGTGAGCGCGGACGACGCACCGGCGCGAACCACCGTCGCGATCGTCGGCGCGGGTCCCGTCGGTCTCGTGACCGCGCTCGCGCTCGCCCGCAAAGGGATCGCGGTGACCGTCTTCGAGCGCGAAGCCGACGTCTTCCGGTCGCCGCGCGCGATGACGTACCACTGGTCGTGCCTGTTCGGACTGGACGATCTCGGGCTGCTCGGCGACATGGCGCGCGCCGGGTTCTACGTCAAGGAGACGAACTTCCACGTCTTGGCGACCGGCGAGAACGTTACGTTCTCGCTCGAGCCGCTGCACGGCTTGGTGCAGCACCCCTATAACCTGACGCTCGGTCAAGACCGGCTCGCCGAAGTCGTGATCGAGCATTTGCGCGCCTACCCGCACGCGGTGGTGCGATGGAACGCCGAGGTCACGCAGATCGTGCAAGATTCCGCGGGCGTCGACGTGCGGTACAGCGCCGGGGGCGACACGCACGCCTTGCGCTGCGACTGGATCGTCGCCGCGGACGGCGGGACGAGCCCGACGCGCAAGATGCTCGCGATGCGATTCGAAGGGCTCACGTGGCCGCACAACTTCGTGGCGACCAACGTGCGCTTCGACTTCCACGCGACGGGCCTGTTCGAGACGAACTACGTGGTGGATCCGCATCACGGAGCGGTCGTCGCGAAGGTGCGGCAAGACGGGCTCTGGCGCGTCACGTGGTCGGAAGACGTCGATGCCGATCCGTCGTCGATCGACGAGCGCGTCGCGGCGCAGTACGCCGCCGTGATGCCCGCGGGCGCGTCGTTCGAGCTGGTTGCGAAGTCGATGTACCGCATGCACCAGCGCGCGGCCGAAACGATGCGCGCCGGCCGCGTCCTGCTGGCGGGCGATGCCGCCCACGTGACCAACCCGACGAGCGGCTTCGGTCTCGTCGGCGGTTTGTATGACGCGTACGTGCTTTCCGACGCGCTCGGCGCGGTGATCCGAGGTGAAGCGAGCGACGCGGTCCTCGACCGTTACAGCGACGACCGGCTGACGGCGTTCTGGACGGTCTCCTCACCGGTGTCGACGGAGAGCAAACGTCTGGTTTTCCACTCGGACGATGCCGACCGGCTCGAAGTCGACATGAAAATGTATCGCCGCATCGCCGCCGATCCCGCGATGCTCGTGAACTTCTGGATGCAGGGCAAGCGCATCGAAACCCCGTCGGTGGTCACCGGTCGCTACCTCTCAGCGGGCCGGAACGACGCGACGCGCTGACGCTAGCTTGGCGCTCCGGCCGGGCGGCTGATGACGATTCCGTCGCGGTCGGCGAGTTTTATCGCTGCGCCGCTGCGGACGAGGTCCGCGATCGCCGTTTCGACTTCCGCGCGTGTTGCGCCGCCCGTCGCCTTTGCTTGTTGAAGTGCCGTGTCGACCAGCATCAGCGCCGCGTCCACCGTCAGCGCCGGCGCGTCTCTTGCTTCAACGCGGCCGACCAGTGCTTTCTGTGCATTCCAGGCCGTTTCGTGGAGCAGTTTTGCGATGACCGCGAGGCGTTTCTGGGCGCCGTGTTCGCGGGACCAAGCGAGATCGGCGAGGCGGTCTTCCACGACGCCGGCGGCAAAGAGATCCCGGCACTCGATCGGATCA
>JAXDMB010000114.1:0-11915 GCA_034666325.1 Vulcanimicrobiota bacterium | reverse complement strand
TTCCGCCGACCTCGATGAAGATGCCGTCGGTGACGTTCTCGTGGAACAGCGCGCCTGCGATGCCGGCGGCGGGACCGGAGAGCATCGTGAGGATCGGGCGCCGTTCCACCTCCGACACGTCCATCACGCCGCCGTCGCTGCGCATGATCATCAGCGGCGCGGGAATCCGCGCATCGGCCACGGCGCGTGCGGTGACACGCGACGTGCGCAGCATGCGCGGGAGAATCGCGGCGTTGAGCGCTGCTGTCCGCGTACGCGCGCGCAGGCCGTACTGCGTCGAAACCTCGGCGCCGCTCGTGGCGGCGAGCCCGCTCGCACGCGCGGCTGCGACGAGCGCGATCTCACGCTGCGGCAGGTCGACCGCGAACGCCTCGCTGACCGCGAGCGCCTCGATACCGGCCCGGCGCGCCGCATCGAGCACGTTCGGGCTGCGTCCGTCGAGCCACGACGGCGCAAAGCGAACGCCCTCGGCGAGCGCGAACGGCGCAAACCGCGCGAACGCCCGCGAAACCGGCCCGCCGAGCGTAGCCACACCGACCTTCGCGACATCGCCTTCCAGCAGCGCGTTCGTGGCCTGCGTGGTCGAGTGCGCGATGAACGCGATCGACTGGGGATCGATGCGATGCTCGCTGAGCAGCTGCTCCAGTCCCGCAACGATGCCAGCCGCAACGCCGTCCGGATGATCGTGCGTGGTCGGCACCTTGATCGACGCCACCATCTCCCGCGTGGAAGCGTCGACGGCCACGACGTCGGTGAACGTACCGCCGACGTCGATCCCGATCCGAAGCCGCGCCGCGGTGCTCAGCCGAGCAGCTCGTCGACGGAAAACACGACGTCCGGAAACGCTGTGAAGGCGACGCTCGCATCGCGATCCGCGACCGGCCGCGATCCGTAGCCGAGGTCGTGCGGCTCACGGCAAATCTCGATCGTGCGAGCGTTCACGTCCACGATCCAGTATTCTCGGATCCCGGCCCTCGCGTACATGCGGAGCTTCGCACCACGGTCGAACGCCAGCCTCGTATCGCTTACCTCGACGATTGCAAACACGTCTTCGCCGCGGGGAAGATGTCTGCGGTAGTGGGCGCCGCGCGGGCGGACGAGCGCTATGTCAGGGAGCGGCTTCGATCGGCCGGATACGAGGACCGGTAACTGCGGCCAGACCGTCGCTCCGTCGCCGAGGCGTTGCACGAACACCCTCATGATCTGAGCCACGATGAACGCATGCGGCGGGTTCATCCGCTCGCGGACCACGATGCGCCCGTCCACGAGCTCGACGCGCTCGTTCGGGCCGATGATGCCGCGGTCCACCATCTTGTCGAACTCGCGGACGCTAATGGGGCGGTACGGGGTTTCAAGCTGCGTATCGATTTGAGCTTCCATGTCACTCACCGACTTCACCATATCGGGATGATCGGGAGGTTGCCAAGTCGTGTCCATACCTCAGCCTGCGCCGACGTCGCCCATCACGACGATCGTGCGCATCACCATCACCACCGTGCCGTTGCGCGCGTGCCGGTCGAACAGCGCGCGAACCGCGGCGTCGAGCTCGTCGGCCGCCGGGCCCGCGTGCGGCATGTACGACGTGCTGCGCAGGCGCGAGCGAATGCCGTCCGCACCGAGCTGGTGCTCGTTGCGGAACTCGACGCGCCGTTTCGCCACCCAGCCCTCGAATGCCGCGAACGCTTCGAGGCCGTCCGCGCGGCGGCGTTCCGTCTCGTCGGTCTGATATTTACGCACGATGTCGCCGTACGCCGCGGTGAACGGATCGCTTTCGTCGCGCTCGTTGTAAACGACCGCCGCGCGGCCGCCGGAGCGCAGGATGCGGACGATCTCGTCGAGCGCTTTCGCGGGGTCGAACCAGTGGAACGCCTGGAACGCGGTCACCAGATCCGCGCTCGCTTCGGCGAGTCCGGTCCACTCCGCGCTGCCGGCAACCCATTCCACGCGCGGATGCGGTTCCGCCGCGTCGCGCATCGCTTGATTGGGCTCCACCGCGATCACGGACGCGCCGCGGTCCGCGAGCAACCGCGACGAAATCCCCGTTCCGGCACCGAGGTCCACCGCCACGACGTCCTTCGCATCACCGAGGCCGTCGAACAGCGCGTCGAGCGCGCCGGACGGATACGACGGCCGCCCGGCTTTGTAATCCCCGGCCCGGTCGGAAAACCGCTCCGTGAAACTCATCGCAGCGCGTTCGCGAGCTCGTCGTACAAGTACGTCATCGTTTCGATTCCGCCGAAGAACTGGCTCAGGTCGAACTTCTCGTTCGGCGCGTGAATCGCGTCGTCCGGGAGACCGACGCCGATCAGCACCTGCGGCAGGTGCAGGATGCGGTCGAACGACGACACCGGGCCGATCGTACCGCCCGTGCCGATGAACACCGGCGGCTTGCCGAATCCGAGCTCCATCGCGCGCGCCGCCGCGGCGACCGCCGGATGATCGCGTGAGGTCTCCACCGCCCGCACGTCGCCGTGCGCTTCCACCTCGACGCGCACGCCCTTGGGCGCGACGCGCTGCACGAACGTCGTCACCGCGTGCTTCACCTGTTCGGGGTCCTGGTGCGGCACCAACCGCGCCGACACTTTGGCCTTCGCGAACGACGGGATGATCGTCTTCGCGCCGGCGCCCTGATAGCCGCCGAACATGCCGTTGAGCTCGAGCGTCGGGCGAAACCACATCCGCTCGAGCGGCAAGCGTGACGTCTCGCCCGCGAGCTCCGTCACGCCCAGCTCGTGCGCGACCTTCGCCGGATCGAGCGGCAGCTCGGCGATCTCCGCGCGCTCGTGCGGCGACAGCTCGCGCACGCCTTCGTAAAATCCGGGAACGACGACGCGCCCGTGCGCGTCCTTGAGCGCGGCGATGATCTGCGCGAGCGCCTCCAGCGGGTTCTTCACGATCCCGCCGTAGTAGCCGGAGTGCAGATCGGTCGCGGGCCCGTGCACGGTGATCTCCCAGTGCACGAGACCGCGCAGCGACGTCGTCAGCGACGGCACGTCTTCAGCGAACACCGCGGTGTCGGACACGACCACGACGTCGCACGCGAGCCGGTCTTTCTCGCGCGCGAGAAACGCCTCGAAGTTCGGCGAGCCGATCTCTTCCTCGCCTTCGATCACCACTTTCACGTTGAGCGGCAGCTTGCCGTTCACGCGCAGGTGCGCTTCGATCGCTGCCAAGTGCATCAGGCACTGGCCCTTGTCGTCCACCGCGCCGCGCCCGTAGATCTTCTCGCCGCGCACCTCGGCGTCGAACGGCGGCGACGTCCACAGCTCGAGCGGGTCCGCCGGCTGAACGTCGTGATGGCCGTAGATGAGGATCGTGCGCGCGCCCGGCGCTCCGAGCCACGCCCCGTATGCGACCGGATGCCCGCCGCCGGACGTCTCGAGCACCACGGCGTCGGTGAGCCCCGCCGCGCGCATGCGCTCGACCGCGTGCTCGGCGGAGCGGCGCACGTCGGCCGCGTGGTCCGGCTGCGCGGAGATCGACGGGACGGCGATCCACGCCTTGAGCTCGTCGAGATAGCGGTCACGGTTCGCGCGAACGTGGCCGATGAGGGCGTCGGCGTGGGGAGCGAGCATGTCGCCTCTCCTTCGCCGCGCCCTCGCGGTATGCTGCGACCGTCAGCCCGGCGGCAGGACGATCATCCGCGCCCCCAGCTCGTCACGTGCGGCGGAACCGCCTGCGCGGCGTCGCAGGCATCGGGACCGTACGCCGCCGCCGTCGCGCGTTCGCCGTTCAGCTCCGATTCGCGCGGCTCGTCGATGTCGAGCCGGATGCGCAGGCGCCACGCGCCCAACACGATGGAGAAGTGCGTCGCGACGATCGTCATGCCGGCACCTCGCGCGTCGCCCACAGCCGGGTCCCGATCGCGATCGCGGCGATGCCGATCAGCCAGGCGGCGATGATGTGCATGGTCGGGGTGCCGGCGATCATCGTGCGCGAGCCCGACGAGCTGATGCTTCCGAGATACGCGAGCGGGTTGAGGTAGTTCAGCGCCAGCATCACCGCGTGGAGCGCGTGCGGGAACGGAATCTGCGCGAGGCCCGGCACGATCAGCACGTACGCCCAGCTCCCGCCGGCGATCGCGTTGCCGCGGCCGGGCAGCAGGATCGTCAGCACCACGACGAGCCCGTACCACATCACGGCGCAGCCCAAGGCGAGCACGATCGTGCCGGCGGGGTTCCCTTCGAACGTGAGATACTTCGACAAGCCCAGCACGACGATGCAGATCAGCGCTGCGGCGAGCGTGAGGACCCACGCGGCGAGCATCGTGACGCCGTCCACCGCGAGATAACGTCCCGCGATCGCGAGCCGCGACATCGGCCGGGTCCACGTGATGGCCACCGTCTTGTACTCGGCGTCGAAGCACACGGCAAGGAACGCCGCCAGAATCAGCGGACCAAACGCCGAGCCCACGAGGAGCGCCTCGAACGGCATGCGCGGGATCGCGTCGCGAGACGTCTGGATGTGCGGTGCGCCGTCTTTGAACGCGAGCGCGAGACCGAGCGCGAGCAGCGCGAAGATGATGCCCCCGTACCACGTGAGCACGCGCCGCGCGCGCAGCATTTCGACGTATTCCATTACTGCGTTCCTCCGTCGGAGACGGCGTCGAGAAAGATGTCTTCGAGCGTGCGGTCGAGGACGCGCACGCCGTTGCCGCCGAGCTCGCCCAAACGCCGCGCGACGTCCGGCGCTTGGCCGTTGGCGTACAGGCGAACCGTCGATCCCGCGCGTTCGGTGCGCCGTACGCCGGGCAGGCCGTCGAGCGCGGGGATTCCGCTCTCGAACGTCGCTTCGACGATCTTGGACGCGGCACGCAGATCGTCGATCTCCCCGGCCAGCACGAGGCGGCCGTCGCGCATGATGGCGACGTGATCCGCCGCGCGCTCGATCTGGCCGATCTGGTGTGACGACAAGAGGATCGTCGCGCCGCCGGTCGCGGCGTCGACGAGCAAATCCAGCACCGCGCGCTGCATCACCGGATCGAGTCCGCTGGCCGGCTCGTCGAGGATCAGGATCGACGGTTTGTGCGCGAGCGCGATGATGAGCGCGAGCGCCGTCTGCTGTCCTTTCGAAAGCCGTTTGGCTTTCTTGCGAGCGTCGAGGCGGAAGATTCCGACGAGCTCGTTCGCACGGGCGGCGTCGTAGCTCGGCTGCGAGCGGCGCACGAGCTCCAAGTGCTGCGCGACCGTGAGCCACGCATAGAGCTGCGGGCGCTCCGGAACGTAGCCGAGCGTCGCGAAGGTCGTCGGCGAAAGCGGCGCGCCGTTGAAGTGCGCCACGCCGGCGTCAGGCTTCGCGAAGCCGAGCAGGCATTTGAACGCCGTCGTCTTGCCTGCGCCGTTGCGCCCCAATAGACCGCATACCGATCCCGACGGGACTTCGAGCGTCACGTCGTCGACCGCGACGACGTCGCGGTATCGTTTGGTCAGACCGCTGATTGCGATCACTTCGTTTCCTCCGGGTACCAGCGTGCAATCGACGCGTCGGCGATGGTGCGAACTTCGGGATGGGTGATGCCGAGCGAGCGCGCTTCGCGCACCGCTTCGTCCACGCCGCGGTTGGCGACGTCGAGCGCCACGCGGCGCGCGTCTCCGAGCGCGCCGTTCTCGCTCACGAACGACCCGCGTCCGGGAGCGGTGGCGATGACGCCTTCGCGCTCGAGCTCGCGATAGACCCGTGCAACGGTGTTCGCGTTGAGCTTCAGGTCGATCGCCAGCCCCTTCACGGTCGGCAAGCGCTCACCGGGCGAGAGCGCACCGACGGCGATGGCGCGCTTGATCTGTTCGGCGAGCTGCTGGTAGAGCGGCGCTCCACCGTGCGGGTCGACCGAGAAAAATGCAGGCGGCAAGGCGCTTAGAGCGTGACGCCCCAGCCACGGAAGAGGGACGAGTCACGCGGCGTGCGGATGAGCGTCGGGCGGGGTGCGGGAGCGGCTTGGGGACGGATCGGGCGGGCGGTCTGGTCGAACATCTGGGGGCCTCCGGGCGGGGAGTTCGGCGGTAGTTGTACCGCTTGTGATAGTTATACTGGTATGGCTGGTATAAGTCAAGGCGCCCCGGCCGAAATTTTTGCCTAAGCCTCGCGCACCGTCCAGAGCCTGATCGCGGCCGGAATGGTCACCAGCGCGATCGCCCAGCAGGCAGCGCCGCGAATCGCCGGCGCCGCCGAGAGAAGGCCCATGCCTTTTTGGTCTCCGCCGGCGATGTAGGCGAGCGGGTTGAGATGGTCGAGCGCGAGGACGAGCCCGTGCAGCGGCGGCGGCAGCGTGACCGTCGTCAGCATCGCGATCACGATGAACACCGGCCAGCTCAGCGCGCCCGCGCGCGCGACGCCCTCGGGCCGCAACCGCGCCGCGGCCAGGAACGTGAGACCGTACCACGCGAGCGGCGCGCCGAGCGCAAGCGCCGCGTCGGAAAGCAGCGCGCGATCCAGGTGAATCGCGCGGATCTGTCCGAGCCCGGCGATGACGATCACGGCGGCGAGCGCCGTCGCGACGATGCCCCCGATCATTCCGAGGACGTCCACGGCGACGAAGCGGTATGCCAGCGCCGTGCGTGACACCGGCTTCGTCCACAGGAACGGCAGCGTCGTGCTCTCGCCCGGAAGATTGCCCGCGAACACCGCCGCGAGGAACAGCGCGCCCAACCCGCCGAGCAGCACCAGATCGCCGGCAGCGACGCCGTCCTTGCCGAAGCCGATGTGGATCGTGAACCCGCCCTTGCCGTGCAGCACGAGGTTCACCATGACGAGAACGAACGCGAGCGCGACGACGAACCACACCAGCGCGCGCCGCACGCGCAGCAGCTCGACGTACTCCATCAGCGCGCCGTCTCGTCGGCGATCGCGTCCATGAACAAGTCCTCCAAATTGCGGTCGAGCACGCGCACGCTGCGCGCCCCGGCGCGCGCGAGCTCGGCGGCGACAGCGTCGGGATCGCGCTCGGTGTACGCGCGCAGCGCGGCGCCCGCGTGCTCCCAGCGCCGCACACCGGCCAGCGCCGGCGTGTCGCTGCGGAACGCGCCGTCGTCGAACGTCGCCTCGACGATCTTCTCGCTCGCGCGCAGCGCTTCGATGTCGCCGGAAAGCACGATGCGCCCGTCGCGCAGCACCGCGACGCGATCCGCGGCGCGTTCGAGCTGGCCGATCGCGTGCGACGAGAACAGCACCGACGCGCCGCCGCTCGCCGCGTCGATGATGAGTTCCAGCGTCGCGCGCTGCAGCAGCGGATCGAGTCCGCCCGTCGGCTCGTCGAGCAGCAGCAACGAAGGCCGGATCGCGAACGCGAGCACCAGCGACAGCGCCGTCTCCTGACCGCGCGAGAGCGCGCGAGCCTGAGCTGCCGGATCCAGCCGGAACGTCGCGAGCAACTCGCGCGCTCGCGCGGCATCGTAGGTGCGGTACGCGCGCGCAGCGAGATGCAAGTGCTGCTGGACGGTGAGCCACGCGTAGAGCGACGGGCGGTCGGGGACGTAGCCGAGGCGCTCGAACGTCGCGGTTCGTAGCGGCTCGCCGCCGAACCGCACCTCGCCGGCGTCGGGGCGCGCCAGCCGCAGCGCGCACCGGAAGGTCGTAGTTTTTCCGGCACCGTTGCGCCCGAGCAGCCCGCAGATCGAGCCGGCCGGAACGTCGAGCGTCACGCCGTCCAGCACGGTGCGCGCGCGGTAGCGTTTGGTGAGCCCCTCGATCGCGATCACGTGTCGTCCTCCGGAAACCAGCGCGCGATCTCGGTCTCGACGAGCTTGCGCAGCTCGTCGCGCGGCACGCCGAGCGCGCGCGCTTCGCGCACCGCCTCGCGCACCGCGCGCTGCGCGACTTCCGACGCCACGACGCGCGCCTTGTCGACGGTCCCGTTGCCGGTGACGAACGAACCGCGCCCGGGCGCGGTCTCGATGACGCCCTCGCGCTCGAGGTCGCGGTACACCTTCGCGATCGTGTTGGGGTTGAGCGTGAGCTGCATCGCGAGCGCCTTCACGGTGGGGAGTCGCTCGCCGGGAGCCAGCGCGCCGACCGCGACGGCGCGTTTGAGCTGATCCGTCAGTTGCAGATAGATGGGCACGCCGCTGCGCGGGTCGATCGCGAACAGGACCGGCAACTCGTCCTAGGTGCCGGCTCCGCCGCCGACGTGGAACACGTACTTCACGAGCATACGCTGGAGGGTGCGGTACGCCGCCGGGGTGCCGTATTCCACGTAGAGCTCGCTCTGGTTGCGAAATCGCTGGTGGAACGAGGCCGCGACGTTCGTGCCGGGCACGCCGTACCCGCCCGTGCCGCTGATCGTTCGCAGCCCGAGCGCGAAGCTGGCGTCGCGGCCGAACGAGCGCGTCAGCGAGACCTTGCGGAGCTGCTGCGAATCCGCTGCGCCCGACGGCGGGCGCTCGCGGGTCGTGTCGAGCTCGGCGCTGACCGCGTACGAGCGGCCGAGGCTGCGCGAGCCGCTCAGCGTGAGCTGCTGCAGGAAGGCCTGCACGAACGGCGTGGTCGCGCCCGCACAGAACGACGGCACCGACGGCAAGCCGACGCACTGGATCGCGAACGGGCCGGCGCCGTAGCTCGCGTCGAGCGGCGACGGCGTCCCGTCGCGGTAGCCCAGCGCGATCGAGCTCTGCTCGAAGTGCAAGTCCTGCGGGTTGGCGTACACCGGGTGCGGCACGTCGTAGATGCGCTGCGTCGCGTTCTGCGTGCCGAGCTGCACCGACAGCAAATTGCGGAACGTCACCGACACCTGGCCGATCGCGGTCGTCTCGTGCACCGCGCCGCTGCCGTCCAGGTAACGGTCGCCGTATCCGACGATGCTCCAGCTCTTCACCGCGCCGCCGTTCGCAGTCTCGTTGAGCTGCGCGAGCAGCAGCGGCCCGCGAATGTCGTTGATCGGCGTGTAGCCGTCGACCGGGTTGTACTGGGGGCCGATGGACTTCCACGCGGCGGCGATCGTCACGCGCTGTGTGGCGATGGTGCCGCCGGCCATCACACGCCGCGCCAGCGCGGGGTCGGTGACGAACGTGCCGCGTTCGGTGTCGAACGCCGCGAAGAGCGACTCCCCGTTGCGCGGATCGTGCTGGGTGATCGCCGCTCCGAGCGTGCTGTCGTGGCCGTCGGCGTGATGCGCGAGCACGCCTTGCGCGCCGACGGACAGCGTCTTCGCGCTGTTGGTGAGCTCGTAGCCGAACGCCTGATCGTCGAAGCCCGCGCCCGCGACGTCGAGCACGCCGATCGACGAATGCCCCGCGACGCCTTCGATCTTGTAGCCGCGCTGGAACGTGCCGATTCCCGGCGTGTAGAACGGCGTCTCCTGAATCGTGTTGATGCTGATCGCGGGAAACGGGTCGAGATAGCGCGCGCCCTGCGCGAAGAACGGCCGGTACTCCGTGTACGCGAGCCGGTACTGCTGCGGCGCGATCGTGGTCTGGTCGTTCTCGAGGTTCGAGAAATCCGGCGCGAGCGTGCCGACGAACGCCAGCGTGTTGGTGAACGGGATGACCGCGTCGAGTCCCGCGATGCGCGGCGACTGGTCGGCGAACGAGCCCGTCGCCGTTTCGAACGAGCGGCGGTCCGCGCCGCCGGACGCGAGCGCGTACACATCCGCGTGCGGCTTGGGCCGCAGCGTGCGCGCGTCGATCGCGATGCCCGTGAGCGCGGGCCACGTCGTCGCGTCGTTCACGCTTTGCGCGGCGGGATCGTACGCCCAGCTGTAGTCTTCTTGCGCCGCGGCGACGTGCCGCGTGATGTTGATGCGCCACGTCTGCTTTTCGCGGCTCTCCGCGCGCAGCGCGTCGAACGGAATCACGAGCTCGGCCGTCCAGGTGGTGCCGTCGACGTGCGTCCGCGCTTCCCAGCGCGGCGCGTACCGGTTCGACTCACTCGAGTACTCATAGCGCACGCCGCGCGGCGTGACGGTGAACGTGTAGCGGCGCTGGCCGTTGCCGCTCGTGTCGATCGAGACGCTGTCGGCGTCGTCGAGCCCGGCGCCGACATCGTTCGTGCTCTGCGTCGCGGTGATCGGCACGCCGGGCTGCTCGTTGCGCACGCCCACGTAGAGATGGTGCGCGTCGTACAGCACGTAGCCCGTCGTGCCGAGCGGCGCGGGACGGCGCGTGGTGACGTCGATGAAGCCGTCCGCGACGACGCCCGTCTTCCAGACGGCGTCGCTGAGATCGCCGGGATCGGACGGCGGCTGCGAAGTCCGAATCGCGGCGTACGTCGCCGTGCGGCCGACGGAAGCCGCAGCTGGACACCAGAATCGGGGAATCAGGAGCAGGCCAAGCAAGGAAACCCCAGTTATAACGGCCGCACGCCCGCCGAATCCATAAGAACGCATCGCACTATAACACTATCATACTACCTGACTAGTACGCAAGCGCTCCCGAAGCTCGATGTCTACTCTGGACCGGTTTTGCTCTTTGGAAAGCAGACATCTCTTTTTTGATTCATCCCGCTATCGGTCGCCGAGCCGGACGTGCGCGGGTTGAGGTAAATCGTCGTCAAGACGCACCCGAGTATGGGTTGCTCAGCTGGACGTGGGCCGGTGGGCCGCCGACCTTGCCGCGCTCGATGTCGAAGTCGTGCGGCTTGCCGTCGTACGCGCGGAGCTGGGTCTGGTAGGTGCCGTACTCCCACCAGAAGCGGCCGTCGAGCTTGTCAATTACGTCGCCCGTGCGCAGGCCGGCCGCGTAGGCAGGCCCACCCGGGCGCACGATCGCGCGCATGTAGCCGTCGGCCGGCTTGAACAGGACGTAGAAGAACGTCGGGCGCGGATCGGCCGGGTCGAACGCCAAGCCGCGCTCGAACACTTCAGCGGCCAGGGCCGGGTGCTCGCGGCTCCAGACCCGCAGCCGGAAGAGCGCGTCCAGCGCCGCTTCTCGGACCGCGCCTTGGGCGTGCCACTCCGACACGCTCCAGCCGGCGCAGTCGAAGAGCTCGAGGCCGACGTCGCGGCCCTCGCTTCCGAGCGGAGTCGTCGAGACCTTCAGCGCCGCGGCGTACGGCTTGGAACGGCAGTCGGTCGCGGCGGGATCATCGCGCATCGCGACGACGCGGTAGCCGGGCCAGCCGCGCGCGATCGTCTCGGACACCTCGTGCGCTGCGCGCGCGCCCTCCGGCGTGCCGTCGTCGCCGACCGCGATGATGCGCGCGGACGACGGCGGCGCGAAGAGCCCGTCCGCGCCGAGCGTCGCCGCGGCCGCGGCGCGCGGCGGGAACGGCGCCGTGCCGAACAGCGCGCTTCCGAAGAGCACGACGGCCAGCGCGGCGAGCGTCGCGACGCCGACTTGCCACGGCAAGAGCAGGCGCGTGATACGCTCCACGCCGGTGCCGGTGAAGTTCGCAACCCAGACGTTCTGCGTGTTCGTCGGATCGCACACGTTCTGCACTTGCACCACCGCCATCACCGCGCCGACCAGCGCGACGGCGGGCAGAACGTGCAGCGACGCGAGTACGGTGTACACCCCGATGCCGACGCCGTACGGGTTCAGCGGGCCGCGGTAGAGCGCGAGCGGGGATAGCAGCCCGAACAGCACAACGTACGCGAGCGGCGACCGCGGCGCCACCGATGCGACGAGCGGCGTCACGGCCGCCTGCACCTGCGGCGTGTTCGCCGCGACGAGCAGCATGCCGATGCCGATCATCAGGATCGTCGCGGGCGCCACGTCCTCGATGCCCCGGATCCATGCCGATATGAGCGTCTTCACCGCCGCGCGCGGCTGCGTGACGAGCACGCCGTACAGCGCCGCGATCGCGAACCCGACGATCGCGTCGACCCCGAACCCGCGCAGCAGCACCAGCGGCAGCACTGGTGTGATCAGCGCGAGCGGTCCGACGCGCTTGCGCGGATTTTCGCCCGGCTCGACCTTGGTGGCGTAGTCGCGCGTCGCGCGCGCGCGCACCACCGCGTACGCGACGAGCACGACGGCCTGGATCGC
>JAXDMB010000113.1:0-13296 GCA_034666325.1 Vulcanimicrobiota bacterium | reverse complement strand
GCGCGCGTTCGCGTTGCGCTGGAACGTCCAGAGCTCGAGCCGTTCGTTGGTTTCCATCGCCTTGCCCAGCAGCGCCGTACCGATGCCGGTGCGCTGATGTTCCGGGTCCACGTAGAGATGGTCGATCCAGCCGGCGCGCACCGCGCAGAATCCCAGGAGCCCAGCGTCCTCCTCCACGACCCAGACTACGGACGTGGCGAAGACGTGCTCGCGGAAAAATCGGCGATCCTCGTCCGGTGTGTGCGAGTCGGCGAGATACGGAAGCGCGGCCCGCCTACTGCGCCGCGCCAGCGCCGCCACCGCGTCGCTTTCATCGTCGCGTGCCCGCCGCACGACCGGATGCTCCATACCGTCTGTCGTTTGCTGCGGCAAGCGTCGCGAACCCGCACGGTGAACGCGCCGGGGTGACGACCGTTTCTTCATCGGTCCAGCGCTCGTGGGATCCGCGTGGCGTCTCGCTCATTGCGTTCGCGCACGGCGCGAGCGACTTGTACTCCGGGCTTCTGCCGTTTGTGATCTTCTCGACGTCGCGCGCGGGCTTGCCGGCATGGTGTCAGGGCGCGCTCGCGTTCGCACGGGCCGAAGTTACGCCAAGCGCTACTTTGTCGTCGGGAACGTGAATTCCGCGCCCGAGCGTGTTTCCGGCCAGCGGGCGGTGATCGTTTTCAGGCGCGTGTAGAAGCGCACGCCTTCCGCGCCGTGGATTGCGTGGTCGCCGAACAGCGAGCGCTTCCAGCCGCCGAACGAGTGGAACGCCATCGGCACCGGGATCGGCACGTTGATGCCCACCATGCCGATCTGGACGCGGTGCGCGAACGTGCGCGCCGTTCCGCCGTCGCGCGTGAAGATCGCAACGCCATTACCCATCGGGTGCTCGTTGCACAAGCGCAGCGCTTCGTCGACGCTGAGCGCGCGCACGATCCCGAGCACTGGCCCGAAGATCTCGTCGTGATAGATCTTCATCTCCGGCGTGACGCCGTCGAACACCGATCCGCCGAGGAAGAACCCGTCGCCCCAGCTCTCGTCGCGCGAGGCGCGCCCGTCCACGACCAGCTTCGCGCCTTCTTCCACACCGAGGTCGACGTACGAGCGCACCTTCGCGTAGTGCTCGCCGGTCACGAGCGGTCCCATCTCGACACCGGCCGCGGTGCCCGGCCCGACGCGCAGCTCGCGCACGCGTTCGCGCAGACGTTCCACCAGCGCGTCCGCCGTCGCGTCACCGACCGCGACCGCCACGGAGATCGCCATGCAGCGCTCGCCGGCCGAACCGAACGCCGCGCCCATCAGCGCGTCGACCGCCATGTCCATGTCGGCGTCCGGCATCACGACGAGATGGTTCTTCGCGCCGCCCAGCGCCTGAACGCGCTTGCCGTTGTGCGTCCCGGTGCGGTGCACGTACTCCGCGATCGGCGTCGAGCCGACGAAGCTGATCGCCGCCACATCCGGGTGCTCGAGCAGCGCCTGCACCGCTTCGCGATCGCCGTTCACCACGTTGAAGACGCCGTCGGGAAGACCGGCTTCAGTCAGTAATTTCGCGACCTCGAGCGCCGGCGAGGGATCTTTCTCGCTCGGCTTCAGGACGAACGTGTTGCCGCACGCGAGCGCGATCGGGAACATCCACATCGGCACCATCGCCGGAAAATTGAACGGCGTTATCCCGACGCACACGCCGAGCGGCTGGCGCACGGCGAAGCTGTCGACTTCGCGCGCGACGTTCTCGGTCACGTCGCCTTTGAGCAGGTGCGGAATGCCGCACGCGAACTCGACGACCTCGAGCCCGCGCTGCACTTCGCCGCGCGCGTCCGCGAGCGTCTTGCCGTGTTCCGCGGTGATGAGCGCCGCGATCCGGTCGGCGTCGCGCAGCAGCAGCTCGCGAAACCGGAATAGTACGGAAGCACGCCGCAGCGGCGGCGTCTCCGACCACTCGCCGAATGCCGCGCGCGCGGCCGCCACGGCGGCATCGACCTCGTTCACGCTCGCGAAAGCGACGCGCCGCGCGAGCGCGCCCGTCGCCGGGTCGTAGACGTCACCCGACCGCCCGGACGCGCCTTCGATCGGCCGGCCACCAGCGAAGTGACCGAGCGTGGTGAGCGGCATCGTCTGCATGGCTCACACTGCGCTCGGCCCGCGGGAGGAACCTCCCGCTAGCGGAGGAAGCCCGGCGAACCTTTCCGTGACAGCAGGAGGGCAGCCGGTGGAAGACATCGCGCGCCTTAGGAATATCGCCATCGCCGGGCCCCACCATGCGGGCAAGACGACGCTGGTCGAAGCGCTGCTCGCGCACTGCGGGGCAATCCCGCGGAGGGGGTCGGTCCGCGACGGGACGACGACCACCGATTGCGAGCCCGAAGCGATCGACCATCTGCAATCCGTGTGCGTCGGCTTCGCGCACACGTCGTGCGGGCCGGTGCACTTGAACCTCGTCGACACCCCGGGCTTCGTCGACTTCTTCGAGGAGACGAAGACCGTGCTGACCGCGGTGGACGCCGCGGTGATCGTGATCGATGCCGAACCCGGCCGCGTCGCTCAAACGGCCGGCATCGTGGAACACCTGGAGATGCGCAAAACGCCGCATCTTTTTTTCATCAACAAGCTCGACAAACCGGGCGCGAACTTCGACGCGACGCTCGCGGCGCTGCGTGAGGTATACGGTCCGCACGTCGTCGCGACGCACCTCCCCGTGGGTGTCGGCAACCAGTTCGGCGGTTACGTCGATCTCGCGCACCGCAAAGCGTATTTGAACGGCGACGCCGGCGTGAAAGAGATCGCGATACCGGCCGGCATGCGAGACACCGTCGAAGCGCAGCGCACGATCCTGCTCGAAGCGCTCGCCGACTTCGACGACACGCTGATGGAGGAGCTGCTCGACGGCAAAGACCCCGAGCAGGACGAGATCGACCGCGATCTGTGCGAGGACTGCTCGCACGACCAGATCATCCCCGTCCTGATCGGCAGCGCGCAGGAGAACATCGGCGTCGCCGCGCTCGTCGACGCGGTATCGCAGCTCTTTCCGTCACCGGCCACCGAGCCGCGCAACGACGTCGACGGGCGTCCGGTGGTACCGCGGCCCGACGGCCCGGTCGTGGCGCAAGTGTGCAAGACCATCGTGCACCCGCAGCAAGGAAAGCTTTCCGTGGTGCGCGTGTTCACCGGCACGCTCGCGCCGTCGACGCCGCTCGTCAACGCGTCGCGCAACGGCGCCACCGTACGGCTTTCCGGAATAGCACGCCTGTTCGGGAAAAAGCAAGAGCCCGTGCAATCCGCCGGTCCCGGCTCGATCGTCGCGCTCGCACGGCTCGAGGGCGTCTGCACCGGCGACACGCTCAGCTCGCCGAACGCCGGCGTGCTGATGCCCACCGTTCCGCTCTCCGAGCCGCTCTTCGCCGTTGCGATCGCGCCGGCGCAGCGGCTCGATGAAGCAAAACTGTCGCAAGCGCTCGCGCGGCTGATCGACGAGGATCCGGCGTTGCGCGTCGCGCGCGCGGAGTTCACCAACGAACTGCAGCTGCTCGGCAGCGGCGAGACGCACGTGTCCACCGCGACCGAACGCCTCGCGCGCAAGTTCAACGTCGACGTGAAGACGCACCCGCCTTCGATCGCTTATCGCGAAACGATCCAGAGCGGCACCGAGATCCATTCACGCTACAAGCACCAGACCGGCGGCCACGGCCAGTTCGCCGACGTGAAGCTGCGCTTCGAATCGAAAGAGCGCGGCAGCGGCGTGACGTTCGCGGAGAAGATCGTCGGCGGCGTCGTGCCCAAGCAGTTCTTCCCGGCGGTCGAGAAGGGCGTGCGCGAAGCGCTGGCGACGGGCGGTCCGCACGGCTTTCCCGTCACCGATCTGCACGTCACGCTCTTCGACGGCGCGTTCCACGATGTGGATTCGAGCGAAGCGTCGTTCAAGACGGCGTCGAGCATGGGCGTGCGCGACGCGCTGCACAAGCTCGGCACCGTCGTGCTCGAACCGCTGATGCGCGTGGAGACGACGGTGCCGTCGTCGTTCCTGTCGGCGGCGGTGTCGCAGCTCACGGCGAAGCGCGGCCAGATCCTCGGCTTCGAGTCCGCCGACAAACCGGGCTGGGACCGCATCGTCGCGCACGTGCCGCAAGCGGAGCTGGGGCGTTACGCCACCGAGCTGCGCACCGCGAGCTCGGGGCTCGGAACGTATACCGCGCGCCACGAGCGGTTCGAGGTCGCGCCGGAGCGCGCGGTCGTCGCGCCGGCCTGAGGGCACGTCGACCTGCGACACCGGTGTCGCCGCAAGAGCTCTTCGCCTCGCGCGAGGAGCTCTTTTTCTTTTTGGCACGCCTTGCGTACGAAGCGAGCGGCTGCGCGTTCTCAGCAAACTCTCAGCACAAAATCGCGGGAGCGTTTCGTTGCGTCACCAGCCGAGCGCCGCATACGCGCTGCGGTACAAACGAACATTCTTCAATCCGCGCCCCCGCCAGGAGGTCGTCGTGCGCACACCCAGCCTTCATCCCGCACGCCTTGCCCGCGCGCTGTTCGCTGCATCGTTTCTCGTCGCGGCAGCCGGCTGCGGCGGCGGCAGCGGCAGCAGCACTCTCCCGAATCCGGGCAGCAATCAAATTTGTGACCCGAACGCCGGAGCGATCTCCATCGCGCGGCCAAGTCCGGGCTTCCCGCAAAACGGCAACTCGATCGAGATCGTCGAGAGCACGGGCCAGGACCAGCTCCATCAGTTTACCGGACAATTCGATTTGAATTTGTTCGATCGAGCGACAGGCCAGGAAATCGACACCGGGTTCCTCACTGCCGTGCCCGATCCGAGCGGACCGCACCCTTACAGCAACGACTTTTACTACGCCGGCACGCTTTCGCAGAACTTGCTGAGCGGCCGGACGTACGACGTCTATCTCAACGCGCCGAACACGAACTGCACGCGGGGCTTGATCGGCCAGATCTTCACCTAAAGTCCTGGAACGGATGACTCGCGGACGCGCTGTGCGAACGAGGCCAGCGCGTCCGCCGTCTCGTGCGGTGCTTCCCACATCGGCAGATGGCCCGTGTTCTCGAGCAGCACGAACTCCGCGCGCATTGCGGCCGACGTTTCGCGCAGCGAGTCCGCTTTGAGATAGGTGTCGGCGTCGCCCGCGATAACCAGCGCGGGCACGTTCACGTCCGCGAGCAAGTCGTGCGAGTCGAGGCGTTCTTTCATTCCGCGCACGAGCTGCGCGCAGCCGTGCGGGTTCTGCTTCTGCATCAGCGCGCGCGCTCGCTCGATCAGATCCGGGCGCTCGCGATAGAAATGCGGTGCGAAGTAGCGCGGCAGGTAGCTCTCCACCGCCGCGTCCATCGTGCGCTCCGATTCGAGGCGGACAGCGAGCGCGTCGCGGCTGGCCGCGAGCTCGCGCTGCGCGGGATCGGCGTTCGGGTTTTTGCCCGCATCTTCGGAAACGTGGCTCGCCACCAGCGCGAGCCCCGTGACGCGTTCGGCGTACATGCGGAAGAACGCGAGCGCGACGTACCCGCCGATGGAATGGCCCGCCAGCGCCGCGCGCTCGACGTGCAGCGAATCGAGCACGCCGGCCATGTCGCCGGCGAGCGCTTCCATCAGCGCGGGGCCGTCGCTCGGCTCCGACTCGCCGCAACCGCGCAGGTCGATGCTGATGACGCGCGTGCCGGCGAGCGCGCCGCGCTGCTCGTCCCACACGCTGCGGTCGAGCGGGAACCCGTGCAACAGCACGAGCGGCACACCGGCGCCGCCGGAGTCGTCGTAGCCGATCCGGCGGCCGTCGATGGTGACGATCATCGAGCCTACAATCGGGCTCTAGAAGTCGCTTTCCTTGAGGTTCGCCGACGTGTTCACGTCGGTGAAGTCCTCGGTCGCGACCACCTTGTCGCCGGCGTACGTGACGCGGCGAACGGGCAGGTGCGTGCCGCGCGACAGGAACACCGTGCGTTTGGTGGCGTCGATCGCATCCTTGTACGGATACGTCACGACGTCGTACGCCGTGCCGTTGAGCGTCTCTTCGCCGCTGGTGACCGACGGCGCGGCCTTGATCGCCTCGGCCATGTTCTCGAACGACGCCTGATCGATCGTGGAACCGCGCAGATCGACCGCGCGGCCGTCGTGGATCGACACCTTCAAGTGGATCCCGCTCAGGATGCCCCCTTGATGGCCGCTCACCGTGTCGCCACCGCTCCACACCGCACCGCCGCCGCGGCCCGGTCCGCCGGTGATGTCGATCTTTGCGAAGTGCGGCTTGAGGTAGGCGTAGTGATACGTGCGGTCCTGAACGTCCGTACCTTTGACGGCGTGGACCTTCATGTTCGCCGTGTAGCTCGGAACTTTCGCCCAAGCGTCGAGAAAGGCCGCGGCCGGACCGGACGGCGTCGCGCCCAAGAGCGCGACGCCGAGAGTCAGGGCCGCGACGGAAACCGTCGTGCTCTTCATTTTGGTGAACGGATAACGCTGAATCCCGAGACGCCGTTCCCGGGCGCATAGGGATCGGTCGCGTACACCGCGCCGACGTTCACGGCCGGGATGCCGAGGTTGTACGACGTGTTGAGCTGCGCGATGAACGCGTTCGCGATCAGCGCGTAGCCGGTGTTCGACGGATGCAGCCCGTCGAGGCTCGAGAGGCCGCCGCGGTACACCAGGCTGCAGCACTTGGGCGGGTTGATCGGTGCGCCGCCCGCCGTAGCGATCTGCACGAACAGCCCGTGCACGTCGACGAGCGCTGCGCCCGTCTCGCCGGCGGCCTGTCCGATCGCAACGTTGTATGCGGCGTTGAGCCCCTTGACCTCATTGGCGACCGCGTCGGAGATGAAGTCGCCGCTGGTGAGCGCCGGCGCGACCGGCGCCGCGTGCGCGGGAATCTGCGCCGCGGCGGTCTGAAGCGTCTTGAACAGCGCGTTGATCGTGAAGTAACCGCTCGGGCCGAGGCCCGTTTGCGCGGTCTCCTGCGCCGCGTACGCGGTGGAGTACTGCGTCGCGACCGCGTCCGCGACCGGCTTGGGAAGATTGTTCGGCGGCGCTTGGAGCGTGGCGGAGATGTACGCCTGCAGGGTCGGCTGGTACGCCGGCTGCGGGATGAACGTCGCGGCGCCCATCACGTCCACGAGGTTCGCGACCGCGACCTTCGAGCCGGCGCCTTGCAGTTGCTGGACGATCGACTTGATGTCGTCGTGCATCGATTGCGGCGACGTGACCGGAGCCTGGCCGCCTGAGAACGCCACCTTGAGCAAGTCGTTGGAACCGAGCCACACCGTCGCGACCTGCGCGTGCAGCGACTTCGCCGCTTGAACCTGCGTGACGCCTTGCCCGAAGCCCGCGAGGATCGGCCAGAAGTTCTGGCTCTCGCCGTTCACCAGCGAGTTGAGCGCCACGAACGTCGGCGGCGCGTTCGCCGGGTTGATGCCGCAGTCGCCGGTGGCGCCGACCATGAACAGCGCTTCGTGAACCGTCGCACCGGGGATGGCGACGTCGTACGGGTTGAGCGCCGCGTTCTCGCGCAGCGACAGCGCGGTCGAGAACCGGTTGGCCGGGAGCTGCTTCGCGTCGCACGTGTTCGAGACGGGGAACGGGAAGCCGGCGGTGGTCGGCGCGAGCAGTCCGCCGACGCCGGGAGGCGTGAGCAGCGGCAGCGGCGACTTCGTCGGGTCGCTCATGAAGTTGATGTCGACGCCGTTGGCCTGTTCCCAGAGCAGCGCGAAGAAGCCGTGCTCCTGCGTGCGCTGCACCGGCCCGATCTGGCCGAGCTGCGGGTTGACGCCGAGCACCGGAAGATCGGCGCCCATCGTACCGCCGGACTGCGTGCCGGCGGTGAGGCTGTCGCCGACGCCGGTGATGGACAGCTTGGACGCCGACGCGACGGCGCCCGGACTGCCCGGCTGCGGCACGACGTTGATCTGGTTGTTGCTGCCGCCGCCGCCGCTGCACGCTGCAAGCAAGAGCGCTGCCGTGAGCGCCGCCGCGATGCGCGTCCGCGCGGTCACAGCGGAATCACCGTCGGCGACCCGATGCCGAACTGGATTTGGACCTCGGCCGCTTTGAGGCCGGCGAACTGCGGCGCGACCTGGTTTTGATGGCACGGAAGGCGTTGACATGTCAAGCTGACGATCCCCAGTTGATTGTTGTAGTTCGTCGCCCCGCCTTCGAGCACGGTCATCTGCACGAACGTGTGCGGCGTGAAATGGTGCGAGAGCCCGTAGATCAGCGTGGGCGTGTACTCCGGGTACGGATCGACGGGGTTGTACTGGACCAGGCGCGAGGGCTGGACGAAGAACGTCGTGGCCTTGTTCGCGCGGTACTCCAGATATCCGAGCATGAATAGTTGGACATGGTTCGTTTGGTTGACGCCGGACCGGTGGACGAGCCACTGCGGAGCCGCCGTGAACGTGCCGAACATGCGCGGCGTCGACAGAAACGGCAAGGTTACCGGGAGCAGCCACTCCTGCTCGGTGCGCAGCCGCACGGTGGTCGGAAACCCGTTGAACTCGATCAGCTGCTCGTCGGAATGGCCGCCGATGTTCGCGGTGTGCGCCAGGTAGGTCGGCGTGATCACGATCGGCAGTTTGTTGGCGATCACGAACAAGTTCTGAACGCCGACCTGAAAGATCTTGTCCTTCGTGGTGGCGTCGACGACGCCGGTGTTGACTGTGCCGAGCGACGCGCCGGGCACGTTGGAACCCGGGCCCGTGAAGCCCTGCAGGTAGAACGGAACGTTCTTGTTCGAGAAGCCGACCGGGACTTGCTGGATCTCGTAATAGCCCGCCGTGATGCGGTGCGTGCGGTCGAAGGCGTAGCCGAAGCCCGCGTCCATGCCGCCGGGATCGCCGGCGTTGAAACCGACGTTGCTCAGCGGGTACGCGAACGACACGTCGACGTTGTAGGTGAAGCCCTGCGGCAGGCTCGGTCGTCTGATCGGCGCCTGCGGCGTTCCGACCGGGTTTGCCTGAGCAACGTCTTTGGCCGCCGCTTCGAGCTTCTTGTTCGCGTTGATATCCTGGAGCGCGCGCTGAAGCGACGCGTTGGCCGGTGCGAGGAGTCCCGCGCTGAGCGCGTTTGCCTCGGACACGTCAGCGCGAGCCGACAACGGCGCGAACACGACCGCGGCGCACACCAAAGCGCACGCGGCTGCCGACACACGTCTCATCATGCCCGGCCGCTTGCGCCTTTTGGTGGAAGGTTCCTCCGTAAGAAACGGGACGCGCTCGACGTCACGGCGCGCGTCTCCTGTTGCTTCGCGACGAAAAGTTGCGCGAAATCGCGCATTAGTGGTATAACCTATCCAACTAGCCGGCGGTCGCCCCGCCGGAACTCCGCGCGTCCGTCGGGTACCGCGGACGCGGAAAGGACTTGGTAGTACTACCGCATGGCCGCAAAAAAGGCCGCGGGTCGTAAGACCACGCGCAAAAAGAAATCCACTCGCAAGACCGGCGCTCGCAAGACGACGGCTCGCAAGAAGACCGGCGGATACGGCCGCAAGAAGGCCACGGCGCGCAAGAAGACGTCCACGCGCAAGAGCACCAGCCGTAAGAAGACGACGCGCAAGAAGACCACGGGGCGCAAAAAGACGACGGGCCGCAAGAAGACCGGCGGCTACGGTCGCAAAAAGGGCGCCGGCCGCAAGAAGACCTCAGCGCGCAAGAGCACCAGCCGCAAGGGTGCGGCACGCAAGACGACGGCGCGCAAGGGCGCGAAGAAGTCCGTCCGCAAGGCCGGCGGCGCGCGCAAGAAGCGCTCCTACGTCCGCAAGGCCAAGAAGGCCGCGTAACACCATCACCCGTTGATGGAGAGAGCGCGCCGCGACGAACTCGCGGCGCGCTTCTTCTTTTCCCGCTACGACCTAGGCCAGCAGACGCTTCAGGAACGCGTCGTGCTTGTACGATCCGGAGCCGCCGAACTTCACCACCACCGCGTCCGCCGGCGGGATCACGTACATCGCCTGTCCGCCCGAGCCGCTCGCGTACACGACGTCCGGATGTTGCGGCAACGGGCTGAGCCACCACGCCAAGCCGTAGCGCGGGTTCGCTCGCGAGCCCGTGAAACAGCGCGCGAGCGCGGCTTGCGGCACGATCTGCTTCTTCTTCCAGGCTCCGCGGTCGCGGACGAGCGCGCCGAACTTCAGCCACTCGCCCGCCGCGATGAACGCGCCGGTGGGCAGCGGGTTGCTGCCGTCCTCGAGCGCGCGCCACGAGCCTACATGCAAGCCGATCGGGTCGAGGATGCGCTCGCGCAGGTACGCGTTCGGCGACAGCCCGCGCGGCGCGAGCTTGCGCGCGAGCACCGCTCCGAGCACTTGAAGCGGTATTCCGCCGTACGTGAACTTCTCGCCGGGCTCGTCTTTCAGCTCGACCGCGACGGCTTTGTCGAACGCCGGCACCGTCGTGCCGAGGCCGCCGAAGCCGATCCCGCTGGTGAGCTGCAGGAGATCGCGCAGCGTCACGCGCGCTTTCGCGCCTTCGCCCCACGCGGCGATGGTGCGCGACACCAGCTCGTCGATCTCGAGCAAACCGTCTTCCTGGGCGGCAACCGCGAGCACGCCCCAAAAGCTCTTCGTGCCGCTGTAGAGCGCGTGCGGCTTGGCCGCATCATAGCCGCCGCCGTAGCGCTCGAACACCACGCGTTCGCCCTGCTGGACGAGGAGCGCGTGCAGCGCGTGCCGCTCCGCGTACGCGAACGCCGCCTCGGCGTTCACGGCCTCGTTACGCGCGGGATGGGAGGGCCGTCATTCGAGCCGCGACTCCGCCATGTCGAGATCCCATTCGAGATGGCGGTACACCTCGTCGCTCACCTCGCCCTTGCGGCGCAGCTCGAGCAGCGCGCGGCGTTCGGCGCCGTACGCCTCGCGCCGCAGCCGGCGCTCGATGTCGTGCTGCTGCGCGTCGTCCATCGGCTCGACGCCTTGCGCGTGCGCGGTGAAGTGCGTGACGCGCTGCTCGTAGTCGGCGTGCAGCCGGCCTGCGACCTCCCACTCGGACGTCGACTCGAACGCGGTCTCCAGCGTGCGCAAGTGGTCGCGCACCGCTTCGGCGACGCGCACGCGCGCGGCGGCGACCACCTTACCGCCGTCGTCGACATCCTTGATGTCCCAGAACCGAATCAGCAGCGGCAGCGCGAGCCCTTCGCCCACCAGCGTCACGAGAATCACCACGAACGTGACGAACAGGATCAAGTCGCGCTGCGGAAAGCCGTCCGGGAGCGCGAGCGCCGCCGCGAGCGAGACGATTCCGCGCATGCCCGCGGTGCTCAGCACGAACACCCATTGCCACGGCGGATCGGGGCCTTCGGTCTCGCGAATCTTCGGAAACAGGGCGCGCCGGCCGTACGCCGCGGGGAACATCCACACGTAGCGCACCACCACCACGACGAGCGCGATCGCGAGCGACCAGCCGATCAGCGTGGCGAGCGGGTACGCGGACAGCCCCCGCACGATGTTGCGCAGCTGGAGCCCGATCAGCACGAACGCCGCGCCGTTGAACACGAAGAACAGCAGGTTCCACACGGACGCGGTCGCGATGCGCGCGTCGGCGTCGAAGATCTGCGACGACTTGCGGCTGAGATAGATGCCGGCGCTCATCGCCGCCAGCACGCCCGACGCGTGCAGCATCTCGGCCGGCACGTACACCGCGAACGGCGTGACCAGCGAGATCGACACCGCGATGAGCTCGTCGGAAAGGCCCGCTCTGCGGATCGCGACCATGATCTTCGCGATCGCCCACGCGATGACGAGTCCCACGCCGACGCCGACCACCACGACATAGACGAAACCGCCGGCCGCGTGCGCCAGCGAGAACGCGCCGGTCGCGACCGCGGCGAGCGCGAAGCGGTAGATCACGAGGCCCGTCGCATCGTTCACCAGGCTCTCGCCGCTCAGGATCGTCATCAGCTGGCGCGGCAGGCCCACCTCTTCGGCGATGGCGTCGGTGGCGACGGCGTCCGTGGGCGACAGGATCGCGCCGAGCACGAAACCGAGCGCGAGCGGAAAGCCGATCAGCCAGTGCGCAACGTACGCGACCGCCAGCGACGTCACCAGCACGAGACCGATCGCGAGCATGAAGATCGGCTGGTAGAAGCGCTTGAAGGAGCGGTAGTCGGTGGTCCAGCCGTCGCCGAAGATCAGCGCCGGGAGAAACAGCAAAAATACGAGATCGGGGTCGAGCCGCACCGTCGGCACGCCGGGAATCAGCGCGAGCACCAATCCGCCGATCACGAACACCACCGGATACGGCACGCGCAGCTTCTTCGCGACCAGCGCGAGCGCGACGATCGCCGCGAGAACGGCGACGAGAAACGATCCGGTCACGTGTCGCGCACTTGCGGCTGCGTGAGGGCGATCCCCAGCGCGAACAGCGCTGCGACGGCGCCGGCGAGCACGAACGTCCACCGCAGCTGCAGAAACGTCGCGAGCGTTCCCATGATGAGCGAGCCGAACGGAACGAGCCCCAGCAGGATCATGGAGTACACGGAGATCGCGCGGCCGCGCATGTCGTCCGGCGCGAGCGTCTGCAGCATGATGTTGGACGACCCGATGAAGCTCATCGTCGCAAGGCCGATCACCACGAGGAACACCGACGCCAGCCCGGCGTGCGCGGTGAGCCCGAGCGCGGCGACGCCGAGCCCGGCGAGGATCGAAGACAGCACCCAGATCGTTCCGCGCCGCTCGCCGCCGGTCGCCGCCGTGAAGAACGCGCCGGCGATCGCGCCGACGCCGCCCGCGGCCATGAGCCAGCCGAGCCCCTTCGCATCGGTGTGCACCACGTGCACCGCGTACGCGGGCAGCAGAAAGTTGTACGGCCGCGACGTGAGCGACGTCACGACGAGCAGCAGCACCACCCAGCGCAGCACCGGATGCCCGGCCAGAAAACGCACGCCTTCCACGATCGCGCCGAACACGTTGCCGCGCCGCGTGCTCGACGGCGGCGCGGGCCGCATGAACACGAGCGCGGCGAGCACGGCGAGCGTCGTGAGCCCGTTCACGAGAAAGCATTGGGCGACGCCGACGCCGGCGATCAGCAAGCCCGCGAGCGGCGGGCCGACGATGCTGGGCGCGTTGAACGCCACCGAGTTGAGCCCGATCGCGCCGCCGACGTACTCCCGCGGCACCATCAGCGGCACCCAGCTCTGGCGCGCGGGCGCGTCGAACGCCTGCGTGCCGGCCTGCAGCGCGCTCGTGATCATGAGGGTCCACAGCGGCGCGTGGTGCGTCGCGACGAGCCCGAACAGCACGAACGACAGCGCCGACGTCGCACCGTTGGTGACGAACAGCACGGCACGGCGCGGATAGCGGTCGGCCACCACGCCCGCGAACGGCGACAGCAGCAGCACCG
>JAXDMB010000112.1:0-4100 GCA_034666325.1 Vulcanimicrobiota bacterium | reverse complement strand
CAGCGAGGCCATCGCATCGATCAGCTCGGAATCGACGGTCGCAGGATACAGATACAGCAGCCGGATCCATGCGATGCCGTCGACGTCGTGCAGCGCGCGCAGCAGATGCGCGAGCCCGCCGCGCCGGAAGCCGCGGTCGCGGCCCCACATGGACGTGTCCTGCGCGATGAGGATGAGCTCTTTGGTTCCGCCCGCCGCCAGCGCGCGCGCCTCGGCGAGAATCGACTCCTCGCTGCGCGACCGGAACGCGCCGCGCAACTTCGGAATGATGCAGAACGTGCACGGGTGATCGCACCCTTCGGCGATCTTCAGATACGCCGTCGCGGACGGCGTGGTGATCAGCCGCGGAAGAAAATCATGCTCGGGCTCCGCTTCGAACCCGAGCCGGACGGGCTTCTTCCCGGCGCGAGCATCGTCGAGCAGATCGACGATCGACGCGTATGCGCCCGTCCCGATCACGCCGTCGATCTCGGGGATCAGCGACTGCAGCTCGTCCCCGAACCGCTGCGAAAGACATCCGGCGACGATGAGCTGCTGCCCGTCCCGCTTCTTCTCCGCGTGCTCGAGAATCGTCTCCGTGGACTCCGCCTTGGCGGGATCGATGAACGCGCACGTGTTGATGACGACGGCATCCGCCTGATCCGCGTCGGGCACGAGCGCCCACCCCGCCGCCCCGAGCTTCGCGATCATCACCTCGCTGTCGACGAGATTCTTCGCACACCCGAGAGAGACGAAGGAAACGGTTTGCGGCTTGTTCGCGGTCGTGGTCGCAGTCATCAATCAAAGAGTGCCTAGAGGAGAGAGCCGGGTCGCCCTAGCGGTAGTTGGTGAACTGAAGGGGCAACTCGACGTCCAGACCCTTCAACAGTACTTGAACCTTCTGCAGATCGTCCTTGGACTTGCCTGAGACCCTGATCTGCTCGTCCTGGTACTGCGCCTGGACCTTGAGCTTCGCCGCCTTGATGGCGTCGATGACCAGCTTGGACTTGTCCTTCGGAATCCCGGCGCGGATCGCGATCTTCTGCCGGAGCGAAGAACCGGACGCCGCCTCGGCGACCTTCGACATGTCGAACGACTTGAGGTCGATCCCCCGCTTCACGGCCTTCGACTGGATGATGTCGATCACGTTGCGCAGCTTCATCTCGTCGTCGGCGAGGACGGTGATCGTCTTGTCGTCGTTCTCGATCGACGCGATGGAGTGCTTGAAGTCGAAGCGGCCGGCGATCTCTTTGCGCGCTTGGTTGAGCGCGTTGTCGAGCTCTTGCGGATCGACGCGGGAAACGACGTCGAACGACGACTCGGATGCCATATGTCGGAAAGTCCTACGATCAGAGAGTGTAGCGCTGCTCGACGACGTCGCCTTCTTTGCCCATCGACGCTGCCGGGCGTCCGTTCACCGTGACGCTGACGCCGCCGGCGTTGCCCGCCCGTACGTCCGCGACGTTTCCGCGGAACGTGCGCGCCGTGCCGGCCGGGAAGATCCCTTCGAGCTTGGTCGCTCCGTCGATATTGATGCGAAGCCAGGAGCGCTGGGTGAGGCGAATCGCGAGCTGATGGCGAGCGGTGGGAGCCGGCGTTCCGCTCGGAACTGCCGGCGGAATCGCGGACGCGCCCGCGGCCGGTGCCTCCGACCCGCCCGAACCGCTCGCCGGTTGCGGAGCGGCGGTTCGCGACGTCACGGGGACGCCCGCGCCGCCTCCGTGCGCGTACTGCCACCACTCGTACCCGACGAAACCCACCAGCAGCACGGCGACGAGCGTTCCGAGGATCGCCCACGCGGAAAGCCCGGAGCGGTCGCGTTCGTCGGCCATCCCGCCGATGGAGGTGACGGACGGGCGCTCGGCCGGAATCGCTTGGTTGAACCGCGCGACGGCGTCCTCCGCTTCCAGACCGAGGAAACGCGCATACGTGCGGATGAAACCGCGCACGTAGACCGGTGCGCCGATCGCCGGCCACTCTTCGTTCTCGATCGCGTTGAGGTACACCGAACGGATATGGATCTGTTCGGCGACGTCCGAGAGCGTGAGCCCGCGCGCTTCTCGCGCGCTTCGGAACTCCTCTCCGAGCGCAGCCATGACTGCGAACCTTAGCGGGCGCACCCCGTTCTCCTGGTACGCGGTTACACGATAGGAAGATGAGCGAACGGATACGCGTCGTCGCCGCGATGAGCGGCGGAGTCGATTCGGCGGTAGCGGCGGGCCTGCTGAAGGAAGCGGGCTACGACGTGATCGGCGTGACGATGAAGATGTACGCGCCGACGAAGCCGTCGCACGCGCGCTCGTGCTGCGGCGCCGACGATTTCGACGACGCCCGGCGGAGCGCGTCCGTCTTGGGGATTCCCCACTACGTGCTCGATTTCGAAGAGACGTTCCGCCGCGGCGTGATCGAGCACTTCGCGAGCGACTACGCGCAGGGACGGACGCCCAATCCGTGCGTGTCGTGCAACAACCACGTGAAGCTGGGCACGCTGCGCACGTACGCCGACCGCCTCGGCGCGCGCTGGGTCGCGACGGGTCATTACGCGCGCCTCGAGCACGCGGACGACGGCCCGCATCTGTACCGCACCGACTCGCCCAAAGACCAGGCGTACGCGCTCGCGCAGCTCACGCCGGCGCAGCTCGGCCGCCTGCTGCTGCCGGTCGGGCGCATGAGCAAAGCGGATACCCGCGCGCACGCCGCGCGCCTCGGCCTGCCGGTCGCGGAGAAGACGGAGTCGCAGGACATCTGCTTCGTGGAGGGCGGCGACTACCGCGAGGTCCTCGCGCGCCTCGCGCCGGACACCGCGCGGCCCGGCGCCGTCATGACGACCGCGGGCGAGCAGGTCGGCGTGCACGCGGGCATCGGCGGCTACACCGTCGGCCAGCGCCGCGGCCTGCCGGCGGGAGACGGCCCGCGCTACGTCACCCGCATCGACGCGGCGACGAACACGATCGTGATCGGCCGCGACGACGAGCTCGGCGTCGACGGCCTCGTTGCGGACGAACTGAACCTGATCCGGCCGGAACGGTTCACCGGCGGACGCGCGCGGGTGCTCGCGATGACGCGCTACCGCGCGAAGCTGGTCTGCGCGAACGCGGTGCTGTCGGACGACGGAACGCTGCGGCTGGACTTCGACGAACCGCACCGCGCGGTGACGCCGGGGCAGCTCGTGGCGCTGTTCGACCGTGACGGGCTCGAAGTCATCGGCGCGGCGACGATCCGGGAAACGCTGTAGCTGCGATACGCCCGCGAAGGAGCACGATGGCAGCACGCAGCGGCGCGCGCACGCAGGTGGGGATCGTCGGAGCGGGGCCGGCCGGGTTGGTGCTCGCGCTCTTGCTGCGCCGGGCCGGGATCGAGTGCGTCCTGCTGGAGGCGCGCAGCCGCGCGTACTGCGAGCAGCGCGTTCGCGCCGGCGTGCTCGAGCACGGGACGGTCGATCTCCTGGACGCGCTCGGGGTGGGCGAGCGCATGCGGCGGGAAGGGCTCGTGCACAACGGGATCTATCTGCGGTTCGGCGGGCGCAGCCGCCACATCGGCTTCCCCGAGCTCACCGGAAAGACGATCACCGTGTACGGCCAACACGAAGTCGTCAAAGATCTCATCGCGGACCACGTCGCCGCGGATCAAGCGCTGCATTTCGAGGTGAGCGGCGTGCAACTGGGCGGGCTCGACGGCGACCAGCCGTTCATCCGGTACTGCGATGCATCGGGCGTCGGGCGCGAGCTCGCCTGCGATTTCATCGCGGGATGCGACGGTTTTCACGGGATCGCGCGGCCGAGCGTTCCGGCCGGCGTGCTGACCGCGTACGAGCGCGTGTACCCGTTCGCGTGGCTCGGGATCTTGTCCGAGTCGCCGCCGGTGTGCGACGAGCTGATCTACGCGAACCACGAGCGCGGCTTCGCGTTGTTCAGCCAGCGTTCGCCGGCCGTGCAGCGCATGTACCTGCAGTGCGCGCCCGACGAAGACCTCGCGCGGTGGTCCGACGAGCGCATCTGGGACGAGCTGGGCCGGCGACTGGAAGGCGAGGACGCGCCGGAGCTCGTCACCGGCCCGATCACGCAGAAAGGCGTAACGCCGATGCGCAGCTTCGTGGTCGAGCCGATGCAGTGGGAGCGGCT
>JAXDMB010000111.1:0-27155 GCA_034666325.1 Vulcanimicrobiota bacterium | reverse complement strand
GACCGCGCGCGGGCGGACGGTTTCGACGTCGTGTACGGCGACGGCACCGATCCGGTCGCGCTGGAGCGCGTGGTGCGGCCGTCCACGCGCATCGTGCTCGCGACGATCGCCGACGGCATGGCGAACGCGGCGATCGTGCACCGCGTCGCCGGGATGACGCAAGCGCTCGTTATCGCGCGCGCGACGCGCGGCACGGAAGTCGCGCTGCTGCGCGAGCGCGGCGCGTCGCTCGCGCTCGTCCCGGAAGCGGAAGGCGCGCTCGTGTTCGCGCGCGCGGTGCTGCGAGCGCTGGGCATCCCCGAGCGAGAATCTGAAGTGCAAGTTGACGCGGTCCGCGAGCGCACGCCGGCGGTGCTGGACGCGGACCCGCTGATGCGCGCAGTCGAGGATCGCTCGCGGCCCGGCGATGCGCCGTAAGCGCTGCGAGCTTTCGCCCGGCTCGTGCGTTGAGCGATCGATGCGGGCGGACCGTACATCGTGACCTTCGGTAGCCCTAGCCACCGGGTGCGACTTTTGGTTCTTGCATAATTATACACTAAATGTATAATTATGCTTGACATGATCGCTTTGCCGGCGGCGGCGCGACTGCGCGGCCGGAACGTTCTCACCGTCACCGATCTCGGGGCCGACGAGCTCGGTAGCTTGCTTGCTTTGGCGCAGACGCTCAAAGAGCGGGGGCGCGAGCAGATGACGCTGCTCCGCGGCAAGACGCTCGTCATGCTCTTCGAGAAGCCGTCGCTGCGGACGCGCGTGTCCTTCGAGACCGGGATGACGCAGCTCGGCGGGCACGCCATCGCGGCCACCGGGACCGACTTCGGGATCGGGACGCGTGAGACGCCGGAGGACGCTGCGCGCGTGCTGTCGCGCTATGCCGACGCCATCGTGTACCGCACGCACGCGCATGCGCCGCTCGTGCGGTTCGCGAGCGCGGCCACCGTGCCGACGATCAACGCGCTCTCCGAAGCGGCGCATCCGTGTCAGGCCCTTGCCGATCTGCTGACGATTCGCGAACGGTTCGGGACGCTGCAGGGACTGCGGCTCGCGTTCGTCGGGGATGCGCGCAACAACGTCGCCATCTCGCTCGCCGAGGCCGCCGCGATGTGCGGCATGTCGGTTACCTTCGCGGCGCCGCCGTCGCACCGGCCGCCCGACGCGTTTCTCGCCAGGCTCGTGAAGCTCGGTGCTGCGCACGGCGTGCAGGCGCGCGCGTTCACCTCGCCGGTTCGCGCCGTGCGCGACGTCGACGTCGTGTACACCGACGTGTGGACGTCGATGGGCGACGAGCAGTTCGTCGAGCGCAACGTCGCCGCGCTGCGGCCGTATCAGGTGAACGGCGAGCTGATGGCTGCCGCCGCCAAGCACGCGCTGTTCATGCACTGTCTTCCCGCGCACCGCGGCGAAGAAGTGACCGCCGAGGTGATCGACGGCCAGCGCAGCGTCGTGTTCGACCAGGCCGAGAACCGGCTGCACGCGCAAAAAGCGCTTCTTCTCGCGCTGCTCACCGATCTGCGCGGGCTCACCGACTGATGCTCTCGTCTTCACGACATTCACGGCGGTTCGGGACTGATATGACGCTTCGACAGGATCAAGACTGAATGGACGTATTGCAACAGCCCAAGACGAAGCGCCAACGCGCGATTCTCTCGCTCATCGCGGCGCGTCCCGTGCACTCGCAGGACGAGCTCGCGACGCTGCTCGAGCAGCAAGGGTACGAGGTGACGCAAGCCACCGTGTCGCGCGACATCAAGGAGCTCGGTTTGCTCAAAGTCGCGCTCAAAGGCGGGACCGGCGGCGCGTTCAAGTACATCGAGCCGACGGTCGGGCCTGCGTTCAGCTCGCGGCTGCACCGCGTGGTGTCCGAAGTCGTGATCCAGGCGCGCTCGTCGCTCAACCAGATCGTGCTGCGCACGCATCCGGGCACGGCGATGATGCTGGCGGCCGCGATCGACAACGCCGATTGGCCCGAAGTGCTCGGCACGATCGGCGGCGACGACACGGTGCTCGTGATCGTGGAAGCGCCAGAAAAAACACCGATGATCAGGCAGCGTTTCGAAGACATGCGGGGAGAACAGTAGTCCGGTGAAGATCGTTCTTGCATATTCCGGTGGACTCGACACGTCGGTGCTGCTCAAGCAGTTCATCGACGCCGGGCACGACGTCATCGCGATGACGCTCAACCTCGGTGAGTCCGACATGGTCGCGGGGGAGGGATCGCAGGACGCGCTCGAGGCTGTTCGTCAGAAGGCGCTGAAGCTCGGCGCGCTCGATGCGGTGCTGATCGACGCGCGCGAGCGGTTCATAACCGAGTACGCGTACAAAGCGCTCGCCGCGAACGCGCTGTACCAAGGTGTCTATCCGCTCAGCGCGGCGCTGTCGCGGCCGCTGATCGCCGATCTGCTCGTCGAGACGGCGGCGGAGCACGGCGCCGATGCGGTCGCGCACGGGTGCACCGGCAAGGGTAACGACCAGGTGCGCATCGAGGTCGGGGTTCGCGCGAAAGCGCCGCATCTCAAGACGCTCGCGCCGCTGCGCGACAATCCGCTCTCGCGGCCCGACGCGATCGCGTACGCGCAAGCGCACGGCGTGCCGATCTCACATACGGCAGCGAAGCCGTATTCCGTGGATGCGAACCTGTGGGGGCGCTCGATCGAGGCCGGCGTGCTCGAGAACCCGTGGAACGCGCCGCCGGACGACGCGTACGCGTGGAGCGTCGCGCCCGAGAGCGCGCCCGCGAGCGGCACGGAGGTCGAGATCGCGTTCCGGCACGGGATTCCGTCGATCGGCGGACGCGAAGGCGCCGAGATGGTGTTCGAGCTGAACAAGATCGCCGGCGCGAACGGCGTCGGGCGGATCGACATGATCGAGGACCGCGTGGTGGGGCTCAAGTCGCGCGAGGTGTACGAGTGCCCGGGCAGCGTCACGCTGATCGAGGCGCACAAAGCGCTCGAGCGGCTCACCCTCACGCGCGACGAGCTGCGGCTCAAGGCGTCGCTCGACCAGAAATACGCCGAGCTGATCTACGACGCGCAGTGGTCGTCGCCGCTGCGCGGCGCGCTCGACGCCTTCAATGCGAAGATCGCGGAGCGCCTCACCGGCGACGTGCGGGTGAAGCTGATCCGCGGGCGCGCGGTGGTCACCGGGTCGCGTTCGCCGTTCGCGCTCTACGACGAATCGCTCGCGACGTACGGCGCGGGCGACCGTTTCCGGCACGACGCGGCGGGCGGCTTCATCGAGATCCACGGGCTTCCCGTCGCGGCCGGCGCCGCGAAAGCGGCCGAAGCGGCGGAGCGGGCGACGCCGCAACCCGCGTGATGCACTTGACGAAACGGGCCGATGTGCTGTATTACTGTTCACTCGTGAGCATCACCAGCATTACCCTGCGCCGACCGCCTACCGACGCGCCCGTACGATTCGTACCGGGTTTCGTCGCCTTGCGGTAGACGAAGCTCGGGGAGCGAACGACGGGCGCGCCGGAAACGGCGCGCTTTTCTTTTTCCAGACGGTTTTTGAGTTGGAGCGATGATCGAGATACGACGGGCCGAGCCCGAGGACGTCCCCGAACTGGCGCGATTGCGCGCCGCGAGTCTCGCCGAGCAGGGCTATCTGCCGCAAGCGGAGCGGCTGCCGTTCGCCCGGCGCGCGGCGGACGACTTCGCGCGGATGTTCGCGGACGATCGTCTCGTCGCGTGGCTGCTCGTCGACGCCGGCGCCGTCGTGGGATCGGCGTGCGCGAACTACTTCGAGCGGCTGCCGTTCCCGGACGGAACGCTGCACGCGGAGCTCTCCGGCGTCTATGTGGAACCGCGGTATCGCGGCGCGGGCCATGCGTCACGGCTCGTGGCGGCGGTCGTCGGCGAGATTCGCCGCTCGCCCGCGCGCAAGACGTTTTTGCGCCCGTCGCCCGGCGCACGCTCGCTCTACGCGCGCCTCGGTTTCGTCGACGACACCACCGGCGTGATGAGCCTCGGCGCGTGAGCAATCACTCGGCCGAGGCGCACGAGCTGCAATGGGGCGGGCGGTTTGCGACGGCGCCCGACGCCGCATTGCTCGCGTTCGGATCGTCGCTGCGCGAGGATCTCTTCATCGCGCCATGGGACGTGCGGTGTTCGTGCGGGCATGTCGCTGCGCTCGCGTCCGGCGGCGTGATCGGTGCGGACGACGCCGCTTCGCTGCGCGCGGCGCTCGACCGCGTCGCGAGCGAGATCGCTGACGGATCGTTCGCCGCGCGGGCGGTCCAGGGGGATTTCGAGGACGTCCACGGCGCGATCGACGCGCGCGTTCGCGCGCACGCCGGAAAGGCCGGCGAGCTGCTTCATGCGGGGCGCAGCCGCAACGACCAAGTCGCGACGACCCTTCTTCTCTACGCGCGGGACGCGGCCGCGGACGGTGCGCGCACGGCGCTCGACATCGCCGCGCTGTGCGAGGAGCGCGCGTCCGACGCGCTGCAGCGCCGCACGCTGCTCGCCGCGACGACGCACTGGCAGCCGGCTCAGCCGGTTCTGCTGGCGTTCTGGCTCGATGCGGTGGCGCAGAGCTTCGTGCGGGCGGCGGAGCGATTCACGCGCGTTGCGCGCGACGCAACGCGGTATTGCCCGCTCGGCAGCGCCGCACTGGCCGGATCGTCGCTGCCGCTCGACCGTGCGGCCGCGGCGCGCGAGCTTGGCTTCGACGAACCGTCGCGCAACGCGCTCGACGCCGTCGGCGACCGCGACGTCGTGCTCGATCTCTTGAACGCGGCGGTGCGCGCGAGCGTGACGGCGTCGCGCGCGAGCGAGGAGCTGGTGATCTGGGCGACGCCGGCGTTCGGCTACGTCCGGCTCGACGACGCCGCGTCGACCGGGTCGAGTCTCATGCCGCAGAAGCGCAATCCCGATCCGTTCGAGCTCGTTCGCGGCCACGGCGCGCGCGCGATCGGGACGTACGCGGGCGCGCTCGCGTCGGTGAACGGCGTCGCGCTGTCGTATCATCGCGACTTGCAGGAGACGAAATCGCAAGTGCTGAGCGGCGTCAGCGCGGCGCTCGCCGCAATCGACGCGTTCCGGCGCGCCTTCGCGCACGTACACTTCCGCCACGACGTGATGACGGCGCGCGCAAGCGACGGCTACACGGTCGCGACCGACCTCGCCGACGCGATGATCCTCGCGGGCGCGACAGCGCGCGAAGCCCACCGGGCGGTGGGCGAGCGCGTCCTGATCGCCGAGGACCGAGGCCGCCCGCTCGACCAGGACGACGCCAAAGCGCTCGGAATCCCGTGCGCACCAGTCGATGCGCTGGGCTCCGTACTCGCGAAGCGCACGACCGGCTCGACGCACCCCGACATGGTCGGCGCATCGATCGCGGCGACGCGCAAAGCGATCGCAGCATTGTCGGAGTCGCTGCGGCCTGCCGGTTCGGAGGCGCTGTGATGAGCGGTTTCGCAATCGTTGTTCCAACCGGCTCCAGCATTGCCGGCACTACTTGTTCGGAGGCACTGTCGTGATCACCGCGCACGTCGTCGGCGCCGGCGGTTATGCTGCGGCGGAATTGATTCGGCTCATCGACCGGCATCCCGGGGTTGCGCTCGGCACGCTGGAGAGCCGCTCGCAAGCCGGGACCGCCGTCGCGGACGTTTTTCCGTGGCTGCCGCATTTGCACGTTGCGCTCGAAGAAAGCGGCACGGCGCTCAGGCGCGTCCGTGAGGACGACATCGTGTTTCTCGCGGGCGGCCACGAGCTCGCGCGCGAGCAGGCGCCGGCGTTTCTCGCCAAGGGCACGCGCGTGGTCGATCTGTCGGACGCGTTCCGGCTGCACGCGAACGCCGGTGAGGCTGTGTACGGGTTTCCCGAGCGCTATCGCGACCGCATCGCGAACGCTCGCTTGATCGCGAACCCCGGCTGTTATGTCACGGCCGCGCTCCTCGCGCTCGTGCCGCTCGAACCGCTCGGCGCCCGCATCGCGCACGTGATCATTGACGCGAAGAGCGGTATCACGGGGGCGGGCCGCACGCCGTCGGTTCCGTCGCTCTTTGCGGAAGTCGACGGCGACGTGCGCGCGTACGGGCTCGCCGGCCACCGGCACGGCGGCGAGATCGCGCAGGAAGCGCGCGACGCCGGAATCGGCGCGCCGATCGTGTTCTCACCGCACGTCGTGCCGCTCAAGCGCGGCATCCTCGCCGACGTCTATCTGATCCCGCGCGCGCCGATCACGCGCGAGGAAGTGCTCGCGCACTATGGCCGTTTCTACGCGGCGAGCCCGTTCGTCACGGTGTTCCGCGACCTGCGCGCTCCGCATCTGCCGGCGCTCGAGGGCACGAACGACGCGCACCTCGCGGTTGCCGAGCGGGACGGCGTGGTACACGTTCTCTCAGCCATCGACAATCTCGGCAAAGGCGCCGCCGGACAGGCGATCCAGAACATGAACATACTTCTCGGCCTCCCGGAGGAGACTGGTCTCGATGCTCGCACCCACGTCGGCTGACACGAACTCCGCGAACGGGGAACCCGTTCGCCTGATCCAAGTCCGTGGCGGGCTCGGCGCCGTGCCCGGCCTGCGCATGGCCGGCGTGCACGCCGGCATCAAGAAGCGCAAGACCGATCTCGCGCTGATCGCGTTGCCCGGCCCGCACGTCTGCGCGCAGGTCATCACGACGAACGAGATCAAAGCGGCGCCGCTGCTCGCGACGAGCGCGCATCTCGACACGGACGGCGATCAGATCGGCGCGATCGTGTGCAACTCCGGCTGCGCCAACGCGTGCACCGGCGACCGCGGCTTGCGCGACGCGGAGAATACCGCGCGCCACGCCGCGACGGTGCTCGGCTTGCGCGCGACGCAGATCGTCGTCGCGTCGACCGGCGTGATCGGCGTGACGCTGCCGATGGACCGTCTGTCGAAAGGCCTCGACCGCGCGCACAAGCAGTTGTCGGAAGGTCCGGAAGCGGCCTACGCGGCGGCCGAGGCGATCATGACCACCGATCACGTCCCGAAGCTCGCCGCGTATGCGTGGCACGAGAACGGCAAGCGCCGCGTGATCGGCGGCATCGCCAAAGGCTCGGGCATGATCGCCCCCAACATGGCGACGATGCTCGCGTTCCTGGTGACCGACGCGGCCGTGTCGCGCGCGTCGCTGACCGAAGCGCTGCGCGAGGCGTCGGACGGCACCTTCAACATGATCTCGGTCGACGGCGACATGTCGACCAACGACGCGGTGTACTGCTGCGCGAAGCCCGGCGAGGGCGAAGCGACGCCGGGCCTGCGCGCCGCGCTCACCGCCGTGTGCCGCGATCTCGCGGTCGGCATGGTGAAAGACGGCGAAGGCGTCACCAAGACGCTCATGTTCACCGTGTCCGGCGCGCGCGACGAGCAGCAAGCGCGCACGATCGCGCGCGCGGTGATCAACTCCAGCCTCGTGAAAACGGCGCTGTACGGCGAAGACCCGAACTGGGGCCGCATGATCGCGGCCGCCGGCTCGGCGTCGGCCGGCATGAATCCCGACACGTGGTCGCTCTACCTCGGCGGACACGTGTGGGTGGAACGCGGTGCGATCGAAGCGATGAGCGAAGCGGAAGCGCACCACATCCTCGAAGAGCAGAGCGTCGAAGCGCGCCTCGACCTCGGCATCGGCGACGCGACCGCAACCGCGTGGGGCTGCGACCTCACGGGCGACTACGTGCGCATCAACGCGCACTACAGGACTTGACTTCGTCAAGTCCGTGGCGGTCCTCGCTACGCTGCGGTCCGTTCAAAGGAGTTGTTTCATGATCCCGATGGTGAACGGCAGGACGCGGCTGGTGACGCAGCACCCGCATTTGATGGCGAACTACGGGCGGCTCGAGATCAACATCGTGCGCGGCGAAGGATGCTGGCTGTACGATGAAGGCGGAAACGCGTATCTCGATCTCGTCGCGGGCATCGCGGTGTGCGCGCTCGGGCACGCGCATCCGCGGATCGCGCGTGCCGTCGCCGAACAGGCCGCGACGCTCGTGCACGTGAGCAACCTCGTGCACCACGAGCCCGCCGGCACGCTGGCCGACCGGCTCGCGGAGCTGAGCGGGTTCGACGCAGTGTTCTTCTGCAACAGCGGCGCCGAGGCGAACGAAGCGGCGATCAAGCTCGCCCGCAAGCACGCGTGGCGCCGCGGTGAGAAAGACCGCAACGTCGTGCTCGCCGCGAAGGGCTCGTTCCACGGGCGCACGCTCGGCGCGCTCGCGGCGACCGACAATCCCGCGTACCATGAAGGGTTCGAGCCGCTGCCGCTCGGGTTCGCGCACGTCGCGTTCAACGACATAGCGGCGCTGGACGCGGCGATCGACGAGACGACCGCGTGCTTTCTGGTCGAGCCAGTTCAGGGCGAGAGCGGCGTCGTTCCCGCGACGCACGAGTATCTCGAAGCAGCGCGGCGGCTGTGCGACGAGCGCGGCGCGCTGCTCGTCTTCGATGAGGTGCAGTGCGGGATGGGCCGCATCGGCAAGCTCTTCGCGCACCAGCACTACGGCGTCAAGCCGGACGCCTTCACGCTGGCGAAGTCGCTCGCGAACGGGCTGCCGATCGGCGCGCTGATCGTGCGCGGCGACGCGGCCTCCTCGCTCAAGCCGGGCGATCACGGCACGACGTTCGGCGGCTCCCCGGTGCCCGCCGCGGCGGCGCTGGAGCATCTGAAGATTCGCGACGTCGTCGATCTCGACGAGCACGTCGCCACGGTCGGTACGCTGCTGCGCACCGAGCTCGCGGCGATCGCATCCGACATGGAATCAGTGTTCGAGCAGCCGCGCGGCATCGGCCTGATGCTCGGTCTCCCGGTGCGCGAGCCGTACGCGGCGAAGGACTTCGTCGCGCACGGGCTCGACCACGGCGTGTTCCTCAACGGCGCCGGCCGCAACACGCTGCGTTTCGTTCCGCCGCTGATCATCAGTGCCGACGAGGTTCGCGACGCCGCGGTTCGGCTGCGCGCGACGATCGCGGCCACCCTGCGCGGATAGGCGTCGTCAGCCCACGGAGCGCAGGATGCCGCGATCGTCGGCGACGAGCACGTCGAGCACGAGCTCGTCGTCCTGCGCGCCGTGCAGCGCGATGAAGCGCTCGCGCAGGCCGTCGCCGAGGTCGGCGACGCGCAGCTCCCTCATCAGCGCGTTGAGCACGTCGCGCTGTTCCGGGACGACGCGCTCTTCGACGTAGCGCGCCACCTCGAGCTCGTCCGCCGCGCGGTGCACCAGCACGAGGAACTCCGCTTCGGTGATGCCGATCTCGCCGAGCAGCCACGCGCTGACGCCCGGCGAGATGGAATACTCGCCGGGGTCGCCGCCCGGAAGCAGCGCGCGGGCCTTGTCGATCGTTCGCGGCAGCACCATGAGACCGGCAAGCCGCGCGCGAGGATCGCGCGGCGGCCGCCGCCGCAGACTCGTTGGGCGCATGCTCCACCTCTACGGGACATGCATGAAAAATCTCTTAAGGTAGAGCACAAGGCTGTCGATTTCCGGCCTCGGCATTCGTCCTCGGGGTGGATGCGATCCGACATCCTCCTCAGTAAAGGACAGATCGTGAAGTACATGCTCCTCATCTACAGCCCGCCGGTCGAGCGCGAGCCGACCCCCGAGGAGTGGGCCGCGTCGATGCCGGCGTGGGAAGCGTTCGGCGCCGAGATCCGCAAGAACAACGCCTGGGTGGACGCCGCGCCGCTCGCCGGCGTGGACAGCGCAACCACGGTGCGCGTCCGCGACGGCAATCGCGTCGTGACCGACGGGCCCTTCGCCGAGACGAAGGAATGGCTGGGCGGCTACTACATCGTGGACGTTCCGTCGCTCGACCACGCGATCGAGGCGGCGGGAATGTGCCCGGGGGCGAAGGACGGCTCGGTGGAGATCCGGCCGCTTGTCGATCTGGGCGCCTGACACCGCGGAGCAGGTCGCGCGGTGCTTCCGCGAGGACGCGGGACGCACCGTCGCGACGCTGTCGCGCGCGCTCGGCGACATCGAGCTGGCCGAGGATGCGCTGCAAGAAGCGTATCTCGCCGCGCTCGAGCGCTGGCCGCGCGACGGTTTTCCGGCGCAGCCGTCGGCGTGGATTCTCGCGACGGCGCGCAATCGCGCGATCGACCGCCTGCGCCGCGAGCGCGTCGGACGCGAAAAGCTGCAGCGGCTCGCGGCGCTCGAAATTCCGGCGCCGCCCGCGGACGACGCTAGCGAGGAGGACGCGGTGAACGCCGTCTCCGACGACCGGCTCGGCTTGATCTTCGCGTGCTGCCACCCCGCGCTGCGCGTCGAGGCGCGCATCGCGCTCACGCTGCGCACGCTCGCGGGGCTGACGGTGGAAGAGATCGCCGACGCGTTCCTCGTGCCGCACGCGACGATGGCGCAGCGCCTCGTGCGCGTGAAGCGCAAGATTCGCGAGTCGGCGATTCCGTTCGACGTGCCGCCCGCGGCGCGTTTGCCCGAACGTCTGGACGACGTGTGCGCGGTGCTCTATTTGATCTTCAACGAAGGCTATGCCGCGAGCTCGGGCGACCGGCTCGTTCGCCGCGAGCTGTGCGACGAAGCGATTCGTCTCGGCCGCGTCCTCGCGTCGCTGATGCCGCAAGAGCCCGAGGTGATGGGGCTGCTGGCGCTCATGCTGTACGCGGATTCACGGCGCGAAGCGCGCGTCGCGCCGGACGGTTCGCTGATCACGCTCCCGGATCAAGACCGGTCTGCCTGGAACGGCGCGAAGATCGCGGAAGCGAACGATCTGCTCGGGCGCGCGATGCGCCATCGCATGCCGGGACCGTACCAAATCCAAGCCGCCATCGCGTTCGCGCACGCGAAAGCGGCCTCGGCGCAAGACGTGGACTGGGCCGGCATCGCGGAGCTGTACGGCCATCTCGAGCGCATGACGCCGTCGCCCATCGTGTCGCTCAACCGCGCGGTCGCGACCGGCTTCGCGCGCGGGCCCGCGGCGGGACTCGCCGCGCTGGACGCGCTGCCGCACGACGCGCTCGCGGATTATCATCCGTATCATGTCGCCCGCGCCGACGCGCTGTCGCGGCTGGGCCGTCCCGCCGATGCGGCGGAATCGTACCGCTCCGCGATCGCATTCACGCAAAACGCGGCGGAACGAAGCCATTTGCGTACGAAACTCCGCGCGCTCGACGAATAGCGTTCCGGGGCAGCAGGCCGTGCGCCCGTCATCCCGTATCCGCCGGAATGGAATTCAACGCGTTCTACGAGCGGCTCGATGCCGAGACGTTCGCTGCGACGCGCGCGACGATGAGCCCGTGGGACGAGCGCCTGCAGCACGGCAGCCCGTCGACGGCGCTGCTCGCGTACGTCATGTGCGGCGCGCATCCGCGCGACGACATGAGGCTCGCGCGCATCACCTCAGAGTTCCTCGGGCCGATCCCGATCGGAGAAATGCGCGTGCGCACGCGCGTCGTACGTCCCGGCAAGCGCATCGAGCTGCTCGAAGGCGCGCTCGAAGTCGCCGGACGCGAAGTGGTCACGGCGCGCGCCTGGCGCATCGCGACCCAGCCCGACGGCAGCGTGCCGCCCGCGACGACGCCGCCCGATCCGGTGCCGCCGATTCCGGATGTGGCGACGATGCCGGACTGGCTGCACGCGTTCGGCTACGGCGAGGCGTTCGAGTGGCGCTACGTGCGGGGCGGCGGCATACCGGGACCCGCGGCGGTGTGGACGCGCCCGCGCGTGCCGCTGATCGCCGGCGAGCCGCTGCACCAGCGCGACCGCGTGCTGCTGATGGCTGATTCCGCAAACGGGATCAGCGGTGAATTGCCGATGGGCGAATGGCTGTTCGTTCCGCCGTCGCTCTCGGTCGCGATCGAGCGCTATCCGCGTGGCGAATGGGTGCTGCTCGAAGCGCGCACGACGCTGAGCTCGGACGGCCTGGGCGTGTGCAGCTCGCGGCTCGCCGATGCAGACGGCTATTTCGGCGTCGGCAGCCAGCCGCTGCTCGTCGAGCGGCGCGGTTAGCCGGGTAGGACGTCCAGATGACATCGTTCGCCGTGCGCGCGGCCGTCGCGACCGCGCTGTTCGCGTGCTGCTCCGCTCCGCTCGCCGCGCGCGCGGCGTCGTCCACCTGCGTGCCGGCGCAGCTCGCCTCCGCGAACTATCCGCTGGTGCTCGTGAAGGCGCGCGTCAACGGGAAGGGCCCGTTCACGTTTTTCGTCGACACCGGCGCGACCGTCTCGATCGTGAGCGCCTCGCTCGCGCGGCGGCTCCACCTCGCGCCGCTGCCGGCTGCCGTGCAAGGCATCGGCGCGGGCGGGCGGTTCAGCACGCAAGCGGCGGTCGCGTCGATCTCGATCGGCGGCGTGACGCAAGAGCACGTGCTCGTGGCGACCTTCGACCTCACGCAGATCAACGGCGCCGTCGGCGCGATGGACGGCGGCCTGGGCTACAATTTCCTCAAAGCGTACCGCATGACGATCGACTATCCGGGCCACCAGCTGTGCCTGGATGGGACCTAGGCACTTGACGCCGAGCGCGCGAGCGTGGTAACGTCCACGCACTCGTGCTGAACCGCGGCCTCTGTCTTATGGCGATGTGCATTTGCTGTCTCCCGCTTGGGGATCGGCGAGCTTTCGGCATGAGCTAGCGCGCACCGCGCACAGCAACAATGCAGAGCCCTCGCCGATCCGGCGGGGGCTCTTCTTTTTCACCGCTCTCCCTCTCATCCGGAGGCGTCCCATGGCATCTCTCTCCCGCTCGACCGTTCTCACAGCCGCCGGCGCGGCGGCCCTCGCCGCCGGCGTGCCGTTGCGAGCCCGCGCGGCCGACCGCATCGGCGTCGACTACGCGTACTACAATCCGCCCAGCCTCGTGCTCAAGGCCAAGGGCTGGCTCGAAGAGGCGCTCGCGAAGAAAGGCACCTCGGTCGACTGGGTACTGTCGCTCGGATCGAACAAAGCGAACGGATTTCTCGCCGCGGGCGCGGTGCAGTTCGGCTCGACGGCCGGCAGCGCGGCGCTCCTCGCGCGAGCCAACGGCACGCCGATCAAGACGGTGTTCCTGTACTCGCGGCCCGAGTGGACGGCGATCGTCGTGCCCAAGGACTCGGCGGCGAAGTCCGTGCGCGACCTGCGCGGCAAGAAAGTCGCGGCGACGCGCGGGACCGATCCGTGGTTCTTCCTCCTGCGCTCGCTCGCTGCGGCAGGGCTTCAGCCTTCGGACGTGCAGCTCGTCGATTTGCAGCATCCCGACGGGCGCACCGCGCTCGAGCGCGGACAGGTCGACGCGTGGGCGGGGCTCGATCCGCACATGGCGGCGTCGCAGCTCGATGCGGGATCGCGGCTGCTCTACCGCAACGTCGCGTTCAACACGTGGGGCGCGCTCAACGCGCGCGAGGATTTTCTCGCACAGCATCCGGACATCGCCGCGATCGTGGTGAACGCGTACGACCGCGCGCGCAAGTACGCGGCCGCGCACGTCGACGAGACGGCGGCGCTGTTGTCGGACGCATCGCACGTCGAGCGGCGCGTCGCCGATTTGCAGCTCCGCGAGCGCACGACGTATCCGGGCAACGGCACGCCGGGGAACGACTATCGCGACGCGATCGCCGCGGTCGTGCCGCTGATCCGCAACGACAAGCTCGCGAAGCCCGACGCCGATCTCGACGGCGCGGCGGCGTCGCTGATCGACGCGCGCGTCGCGACGACCGCGCTGCGTGGGTAGGTTCGTCGTTCCGCTCGTGCTGTTCGCCGCGTGGTGGGCGGCGACGGCGAGCGGAACGATCAAGTCGTATCAGCTCGCATCGCCGCGCGACGTCGTTCGCGAGATCGCCGATCTCGCGCAGAGCGGGCTCCTGTGGCGCGACCTCGGCGCGAGCATCGAACGCGTCGCGCTCGGGTTCGCGATCGCGCTGTTGCTCGCGCTCGTGCTCGGGTCGCTGGTGGGCGGTTCGCGCGTCGCCGAGCGTGCGCTCGACCCGACGCTGCAAGCCGTTCGCGCGGTGCCGTCGCTGGCGTGGGTGCCGCTGATCCTGCTATGGCTCGGCATCGGCGAGACCGCGAAGATCACGCTCGTGGCGATCGGCGCGTTCTTCCCGATATACGTCGCGCTCGTGAGCGGCATCCACGGCGTCGACCGCAAGCTGGTGGAGGTCGGCACGATCTTCGGCCTGTCGCGAACGGCGCTCATCGCACGCGTACTCGTCCCGGCAACGCTGCCGCAGCTCTTGGTCGGCGCGCGCATCGGACTCACGCAGGCGTGGCTGTTCTTGGTGGCGGCGGAATTGCTCGCGGCGACGAACGGGCTCGGGTTTCTGCTCACCGACGGTCAGCAGACGTCGCGCACGGACGAGATCCTGGTGGCGATCCTGTTGTTCGCACTCTGCGGCAAGCTCTCGGAAAGCGGAATGCGGTGGCTCGAAAAACGGCTCGTGGGCTGGACGGACACGGTGCCGGCATGACGTCGCTTCGTAGCTCCGGTCCGGACAATGCCGCGCGCATTCGCGGGCTGCGCAAGGCGTTCGGGACGCATCTCGTGTTCGACGGGCTCGATCTCGATGTCGCGCGCGGCGAGCGCGTCGCGATTCTCGGCGCGAGCGGGTGCGGCAAATCGACGCTGCTGCGGTGCGTCGCGGGGCTCGAGCGCAACGACGCGGGAACGATCGCGACGACCGGCGAGATCGGCGTCGTGTTCCAGGAGCCGCGTTTGTTCCCGTGGCTCGACGTCGAGCGCAACGTCGCATTCCCGGCGCGCACCGATGCGGAGCGCACGCGCGTGCCGAACGTGCTCGCGCTGGTCGGCCTCGCGCACGCGGCGCAACGGCTTCCCAAAGAGCTGTCCGGCGGGATGGCGCAACGCGCAGCATTGGCGCGCGCGCTGGTGCGCGACCCCGCGCTGCTGCTGCTCGACGAACCGTTCGCCGCGCTGGATGCGCTGCGGCGCATCGAGCTGCGCGCGGCGGTGCGCGAGATCCTGGAGTTCACGCGCGCGTCGGCGATTCTCGTGACGCACGACGTGGACGACGCGCTCGCGCTGGCCGATCGCGTGGTCGTGCTGGCCGGCACGCCCGCCGAGATCGTGTTCCACGGCGTGGTCGGCGACGACGCGACGCGCGCGGCAATTCTGGACGCGCTCGGCGTCGCGGACGTCAGGCGAGCGCCGGTACCTCGATCCGTCCGGCACGGTGCGAGCTACACGACTTGAGGCTCATCTTGCCGAAGCTCGCCCCCGACGCGGCACACCCGCACGCCCAATGCGCCGCGACACGCGCCGAGTCGGGGCCTTCACCGACCACACTCCGGTAGACGGGCAACCCAAGAAAAATCCGGAGAGCATCGAGCGAGCGGAACATCGTACGGAAGTTGTTTCCGCACAGCGCACTCGGATAATGAGCCGTAGGTCCCTAAACCGGAAGCCGCTGGCCCCGGTAGCCCGTTCGACGCCCGTTCATCAGCCGGCTGAAGGAAGCGCCGCTCGCCTGCAGGTGCGGCGGGCTCAGCAGCGTTCTGCGCGAAATGCGCTCTTCTGATGGATGAGCGGACTTTTGGATTTCGCACGCGTGCGCTGCATGCGGGGACGCCGCCCGACGGCGAGACCGGGGCGCGCGCGCTGCCGCTGCACCTCTCGACCGCGTTTGTCTTCGACTCGACCGAGCACGCGGCGGAGCTCTTCGCGCTGCGGACGTACGGCAACATCTACACGCGTATCGGGAATCCCACCGTTGCCGCGTTCGAGGAGAAGCTCGCGAGCCTCGAAGGCGGGCTCGGCGCGGTCGCTACGGCGAGCGGTCTGTCGGCGCAGCTCATCACGATCCTGAGCGTTGCCGAAAGCGGCGACCATCTCGTCGCGTCGACTAACCTCTACGGCGGAACGGTCACTCAGTTCTCGGTGACGCTCAAGCGCATGGGGATCGAGACGACGTTCGTCGCGCCCGGCGATCTCGATGCGGTGCGCGGCGCGCTGCGCGACAACACGCGCGCGGTGTTCGCCGAGACGATCGGCAACCCGAACGGCGTCGTCGCCGACATCGCCGCGCTCGCGGAAGCCGCGCACGCCGGCGGCGTTCCGCTCGTGATTGACAACACGTTCGCGACGCCGTATCTGTGCCGGCCGATCGAGCACGGCGCGGACATCGTCGTGCACTCGGCAACGAAGTTCATCGGCGGCCACGGCACGGTGATGGGCGGCGCGATCGTCGAGTCCGGCAAATTTCCGTGGGGCGCCGGGCGGCATACGCTGCTCAGCACGCCGAGCCCGGGTTATCACGGGCTGAACTTCACCGAGACGTTCGGTGAGTACGCGTTCCTGCAGCGCGCGCGCGTCGAGGTGCTCCGCGACGTCGGCGCGTCGATCTCGCCGATGAACGCGTGGCTGCTCGTGCAAGGGCTCGAAACGCTCGCGGTGCGGATGCCGCAGCACGTCGCGAACGCGCGCGCGGTCGCGTCGTTTCTCAAAGCGCACGAAGAAGTCGCGTGGGTGTCGTACGGCGATCTGCCGGACAGCCCGGATCGTGCGCTGGCGGCGCGCTATCTTCCGCTCGGTGCGGGCGCCGTGTTCACGTTCGGGCTGCGCGGCGGGCGCGAAGCGGGCCGCGCGTTCATCGAAGAGCTCGAGTTGTGGAGCCATCTCGCGAACGTGGGCGACGCAAAGAGCCTGGTGATCCATCCGGCTTCCACCACGCACCAGCAGCTCACCGACGAGCAGTTGCTCGCGGGCGGCGTCAGTCCGGAGATGGTGCGTCTGTCGGTGGGACTCGAAGACGCCGACGACTTGATCTGGGATCTGGAACGCGGCCTCGCCGCCGCGAAACGCGTCGCGAGCGGCGCAGCGACGGCCGAGGTCCGCGCGTGATCCTCGACACGCCCGCCCAGCGCCGCGCGCTGCTCGACCGCTCGCACACCGTCGCGATGGTCGGCGCATCCGCGAACCACAGCCGGCCGAGCTACTTCGTGTTCTCGTACCTGCGCACGCGCGGCAAGCTGGAGATAACGCCGATCAACCCGACGATCGAGGCGATCGACGGCGTGCGCGCATACCCGTCGCTCGCCGCATACGCGGCGGAACGCGGAGCACCGGACGTCGTCGACGTCTTTCGCAGACCCGAAGAAGCGCCGCAAGTCGCGCGCGAGGCGATCGCCGCAGGCGCGAAAGCGATCTGGTTCCAGTACGGCGTGATCAACGAAGAAGCAATCCGCCTCGCGGACGAAGCCGGCCTGGACGTGGTCGTCGACCGCTGCATCAAAGTGGAATCAGCGCGCTTCGACGGCGGACTCGCACTGGGCGGCATCAACACCGGCTTGCTCACCGCGAAGCGCCGCGTTCGCTGATCAGCACACCATCACGTTCGGGCTGACGCGCACGGTGTAGGTGGTCGTGCGGGTTGGCGCCGTCGCACCGGGCGTCATCAGGCCGAACGTGAGCGTCGCCGTTCCCGGCGCGACGGCGGTGAACAGCCACAGTTCCGTCGCGTTGCCGCCGGTTTGCGGCGGCTGGCCGGGGCGGTCGAGATTTTGGAACGCGACGTCGTTCAGCGTGCGCGCGCCGTCGCTGCGCACCATCGAGCCTTTTCCCGCGCCGCTCAGCAGGCTCCAGGTGTCGCCGCCGTCCGCGACGGCGCGCAGCGCGATGACGAACTGCTGCGTGGTGAGCACTTCGACCGGCGGCGCCGGATCGGTCGCGATCGTCGCGAACGGCGGCCGCGGCGAGGGACACGGCGCGAACGGCGCCGGCCGCGCCGCGGGCGACGCGGTGGGTGCGGGCGCGGCGGCCGGCGGAGCGGCCGGGCTCTGCGCGGACACGGCGACGACGGTGAGCAGCAGGACGGCGGTTTTAGCGATCGTCATACGACGCTTGTACCCTGGCTCTCGAAGCTTGTCCGCTCATCAGAGCATGCGCCGCTCGTCAGAGCGTGCCTTGGACGTCGCGGACGTGCTCCAGCAGCATCGCCGGCCAGGTTTGGCGGCGCGTGCGGTCCACCGCCGGGCCGCGTGACGGCCATAGGATCGCGAGCGAGCCGATCGCATTGCCGTCCGCGGCCAGCATCGGTACCGCAATCGAGTTCGTGCCGGGGACGCGCTCGCCGAAGCTCATCGCGAATCCCTCGCCGCGCACGCGCTCGAGCGTGCGCTCCAGCGCGGCGCGCTGTACGATGCTGTTCTCCGTCACGCGCACGAGCGGCGAAGAGAGCACGGCTTCGCGCACGGTGTCCGCGCTGAATGCCAGCGTCGCGCGCGAGCTTGCGCCGAGGTGGAGCGGGGCCGCGGCGCCGATGCGCGTGGTGTAGCGGACTTGATGCGCGCTCGGGATCTCGTGAATCGTCACGCTCACGAGCTCATGGCGTTCCGCGAGGTTGATCGTTTCCGTCGTCACCGCGTGCAGCGCGCGCATGATGCCGAGCGTTCTGCGCACCAAACGGTTGGACTGGAACGCCGCGTGCGCGAGCGCGAGCGCGGCCGAGCCGACCGCGTAGCGGCCGCGCTCGTCCTGCGTGACGAAACCGTATTTGGCGAGGGATCGCAGCAGGCGGTACGCCGTCGCCTTGTCGAGCTCGCCGGCGGCCGCGACGTCCTTCAGCGACAAACCGTGCCATTCGGCATCGGTCCGCTCGCTGAGCGATTGCAAGAGCCGCAGGCCCTTCTCCAGCGACAGGCTCATTTCATATTCTAAAATACTGTTTTGTCATAGGAAACGGCTTCACTCTACGCGTACGTCCGCAGTCTGTAAAGGGGTGTGTCCGAATGCGAGGGGTCACATGAAGCGCAGCACCTTCTCCGGTCTGGTCACCGCCGCGGCATTCGGCGCGCCGGCGTTTCTGCGGTACGCTTGGGCGGAAGAGCTCGTTACGGTGGGAACCGTCAACGCCAGCAGCGACGTGCCGTTCTTCATCGGCGACAAGAAAGGGTTCTTTCGCGAACAGGGCCTCGCGATCAAGTGGACGCCGTTCGACTCCGCCGCGAAGATGGTCGTGCCGCTGGGCGCCAACCAGCTCGACGTCGCCGCGGGCGCACCGTCCGCCGGGTTGTACAACGCGGTCGTGCAGGGCATCGATCTCAAGATCGTCGCCGACAAAGGCTCCACGCCGCATGGCTTCGGCTACCTGCCGCTGCTCGTGCGCAGCGATCTCGCGGCGCGCTTCACGTACAAGGATCTCAAGGGCATGAAGGTCGCCGAGCCGGCGCAGGGCACGACCACTTCATCGACGCTCAACGAAGCGCTCAAGCAGGCGAAGCTCTCCTACAACGACGTGACGCACGAGTACCTCGGCTTTCCGAACCACGTCGCCGCATTCGCGGGGAAGAGTATCGACGCCAGCATGACCACCGAGCCGTCCGCGACGCTCGCGGTGCGCAGCGGCAACGCCGTGCGCTATGCCGGCGACGACGTGTTCTATCCCAAGCAGCAGCTCGCGGTGCTGCTGTTCGGCGCGAACCTCGCGCACAAGAACAAAGAGCTCGGGCGCAAGTTTATGATGGCGTACATCAAGGCGGTCCGCTTCTACAACGACGGGCTCGCGCGCGACAAGCGCACCGGCCACGGCTCGCTCACCGGCAAGAACGGGCGCGAGATCATCGACATCCTCACCCAGTACACGGCGGTGAAAGACCGCACGATCTACGAGCAGGCGACGCCCAACGGCAACGACCCGGACGGCCGTGTGAACATCGAGAGCCTGCGCAAGGACCTCGCGTTCTTCAAGGCTCAGGGCCTGGTGACCGGCAACGTCACGGCCGACGCCGTGCACGACGGCTCGTTCGTCGATGCGGCAGTCAAGTCGGTCGGGAAGTACAAACCGGCCTGATGCCCGCCGCGAAGATTTGCTTCGAGGACGTCGAGAAGCGCTTCGCTCTGCGCGACGGCGAGCACGTCGCGCTCGGCGGCGTGTCGTTCGACGTGCGCGCGGGCGAGTTCTTCGTGATCGTCGGGCCGAGCGGCTGCGGCAAGACGACGCTGCTGCGCATCGCAGCCGGTTTGGAGAAGCCGACGGCCGGCCGCGTCACGATCGCGCACGGTGACAGCGACCGGCCCGAGAACGCGATGGTGTTCCAGGGGGAGTCGATCTTCCCGTGGATGACGGTGCGCCAGAACGCCTCGTACGGGCTCAAGATGCGCGGCGCTACGGAGTCGCACATCGAGGAGGTGGTCGGCCATTATCTCGACCGCACCGGGCTGCGCAAGTTCGCCGACGCGTTTCCGCACCAGCTGTCCGGCGGCATGAAACAGCGCGTGTCGATCGCGCGGGCGTTCGCGTGCGATCCCGAAGTGCTGCTGATGGACGAGCCGTTCTCCGCGCTCGACGAGCAGAACCGCACGCTGCTCCAGGAAGAGCTGCTGCGCATCTGGGACGAGACGAAAAAGACCGTCGTGTTCATCACGCACAGCGTGGACGAAGCGGTCACGCTGGGCGACCGCATCATGATCATGGGCGCGGACCGCGGCCGCCCGAAGGCGTTCGTCGACGTGCCGTTCGCGCGCCCGCGCTCGGTGCTCGATCTGCGCGCCACGCCGGAGTACGGGCGGTTGTTTCACGACATCTGGGCGCAGCTGCGCGATGAGATTCGCTTCCCCGGCGCGGAGCCGGCCGCGTGAGCGTCGAGGCTTCGACGCCGGTCGTCGCGGCGGATCGCCGCGTGCGCACGCGCGGGCGTTTCGGCGACGCGTCGCGCGATCGCGTGCTGAGCATCGCGTCGCCCATCGCGCTGTTCGTGCTGTGGGAGATCGCGGCGCGCGCGCATTGGATCGACGTGCGCTTCTTCCCCGCGCCGTCGTCGATCGCGGGAACGTTCGGCGAACTGATCGGGAACGGAACGCTGCTCGGGCACACGCTCACGACGCTGGAACGGCTCGCCATCGGAATCGTCGTGGGCGGCGTTCCCGGATTGCTGATCGGCCTCGCGATGGGCCTCTACCGCCCGATCTACGCGATCGTGGATCCGTTGATCTCCGCGACGTACCCCATTCCCAAGAGCGCGATTTTGCCGCTGATCCTGCTCGTGTTCGGCCTCGGCGAGGCGTCGAAGATCGCGATGGTGGCGATCGGCATGTTCTATCCCGTCGTCATCAACACGGCGGCCGGCGTGCGGCAGATCGACCGCATGTATTTCGACGTCGGCCACAATTTCGGCGCGCGCGGCTGGGCGGTGTTCCGCACGATCGCGTTCCCCGGCGCGCTGCCCGTCATCATGACCGGCGTGAAGCTGGGCGCCGGGCTCGGCCTCATCCTCATCGCGATCGCCGAGATGGTCGGCGCGTCGAGCGGCCTGGGCTTCATGCTGTGGAACGCGTGGCAAGTGCTGCAAGTCAACGTGATGTACGTCGGGCTGATCACGATCGCGATCATCGGCTTCGTGCTCACGGTGCTGCTGAACGAGCTCGAACGTCTTTTGATCCCCGCCCGCACGCGACGCTAGGAGAACCGGACCGCCATGGCGCTGACCGCAGAGCAACAGCAGACGCTCGTATCGACGAACGCGGGAACGCCGATGGGTGAGCTGTTCCGCCGTTATTGGATTCCCGCGCTGCTCGCCGAAGAGCTTCCCGGGCCCGACTGCCCGCCGGTGCGCGTGCGGCTGCTGGGCGAAGATTTGGTCGGGTTCTGCGACACGAACGGCCGCCACGCGCTGGCCGGCGAGTTCTGCCCGCACCGCGGCGTGTCGCTGTTCTTCGCGCGCAACGAAGAGTGCGGCCTGCGCTGCTCGTATCACGGCTGGAAGTTCGACACGGATGGCCGGTGCGTCGACATGCCGTCGGAGCCCGAAGAGAGCAACTTCAAGAACAAGGTGCGCATCGCGGCGTACCCGATGGTGCGCCTGGGCGACGTGCTGTGGGCGTACATGGGGCCGCCCGAGACACGCCCCGCCGAGCCGGAGATCGAGTGGGCGACGCTCGCGCCGTCGCACGTCTACGTCTCCAAACGGCTGCAGCGCACGAATTACCTGCAGGCGCTCGAAGGCGGCATCGACTCGAGCCACGTGTCGTTCACGCACAAGTTCAGTCTCGACGACGATCCGCTGCACCGTCATTCCGGCGGCAACGAGTACCTAAAAAAAGACGGGCGGCCGCGGTTCGAGGTGGTCGAGTCGGACGCCGGGCTCTTCATCGGCGCGCGCCGCAACGCGGACGATGCAAACTACTACTGGCGGATCACGCAGTACCTCATGCCGTGGTACACGATCATCCCGCCGTTCGGCGAGAACCTGATCGGCGCGCACGCGTGGGTGCCGATCGACGACACGACCTGCTGGGCGTGGAGCATCAACTACCACCCGCTGCGCGAGCTGCACGATACCGAGCTCGCCGACATGCGCGCGGGCGGCGGCATTCATTGCGTGTACAAGCCCGGCACGTACGAGCCGATCGCGGACGCGAGCAACGACTATCTCATCGACCGCGCGGCGCAGCGCGCGAAGAAGTCGTTCAGCGGCGTCGCGGGGATCGCGATGCAGGACGCGTCGCTGCAGGAGAGCATGGGCCCGATCCAGGACCGCACGAAGGAACGTCTCGGCACGAGCGACAGCGGGATCATCATGGCACGCCAGCGCTTGCTGCGCGCGGCGAAGGCGCTCGCGGAAGCCGATGCAACGCCGCCCGGGCTCGATCCGGCGGCGCAGCGCGTGCGGTCGGCGTCGCTGCTGCTGCCCAAGGACGTACCGTTCCAGGAAGGCGCGGCCGGCGCGCTGCGGTTGCAACCGAATACCGCGTTCGTCTCGCTCTGATGAGCATCGCGGCGGCGGTCGCGACCGCGCCGGGGACGACGGAAGTGCGCGCGTTCCCGGAGGTCGACATTCCGGACGACGGCGGGCTGCTGCGCATCGAGGCCGCGGGCGTGTGCGGCAGTGACGTGCCCGCGTACCGCCGCGTTCGCGAGCCAACGATCCTCGGGCACGAGAACGTCGGGCGCATCGAAGCGCTCGGCCCGAAGGCGCACGAACGCTGGGGCGTCGCGGTGGGCGACCGCGTGCTCATCGAAGAGTATCTGCCGTGCGGTCACTGCGCGTACTGCCGCAGCGACGACTTCCGCTTGTGCGACGCGACCGACATCTGGATGGGGGGCATCCGCTACGGCTCGACGCCCGTAAGCGTCGCACCCGCGCTGTGGGGCGGCTTCAGCCGCTTTCAGTACCTGCACCCGCGCTCGGTGCTGCACCGCGTGCCCGACGACGTGCCCGCGGAGCTCGCGGCGCTGGCGATCCCGCTGAGCAACGGGTTCGAGTGGGTGCTGCGCGAAGCGCGCGCGGCGTACGGAAACACCGTGGTGATCCAAGGCCCGGGGCAGCAAGGTCTCGCGTGCGTCGTCGCCGCGAAGATCGCCGGCGCAGCACGGATCGTGATATCGGGACTCGCAAGCGACGCGCGGCGGCTCGAAGTAGCCCGCATGCTGGGCGCGGACGACATGATCGTCGTGGACGACCCGGCTGCGGCGAACAGCGGCGACGCGCACGCCGGTGCGCTCGAGACGCACCTGCGTGACGTGACGGACGGTCGCATGGCGGACCTCGTGATCGAAGCGTCGTCCGGCGGGCCGGAGACCGTTTCGCAGGCGATGCGTCTTGCGCGCAAGCGCGGGACCGTCGTGCTGTGCGGTGAGAAACACCGGCCCGTTCCGGAGTTCGACGCGGACGCCGTGGTCTCGCGCGTGCTGCGCGTCATCGGCGTGCGCGGACACGGGTACGCGTCGGTCGAGAACGCGCTCGCGCTGATCGCGTCGCGAAAGCTGCCGCTCGACGCGATGTGCACCGATTCGTTCGGACTCGGCGAAGTCGACCGCGCAATCCGCCGCCTGGCCGGCGAAGCGGGCTCCGACGCGATCCACGTGACGGTGCTTCCGTGGACGTGACGGTGCAGGCGTGAGCGTCAGCGTCGCGCGGCGCGCCGGTGCGCGGATGGTCGGTACCGGGACCGCGCCGCCGGCGGCCGCGGCGCGCTCGTTCCTGCGCGCGGAGCTGGACGACGTTCGTTTCCTCGACGTCGACGTTCTCGGTGACGTGCGTTCTGCCGGCGGTGGCTGCGCGGTCGCGGCGGATCTCGAGGATACGTTGCGCGATGCCGACATGCTCGTGTTCGTTGCCGGTGCCGCGGAGACGGCGGACGAACGGCGCACTGCCGCGCTCGCGGAGGCTGCGCGCGAGCGCGGCATGCTCGTGGCCGCGGTCGTCGTCGGGCACGACCGTTCGGGGCGCTCCGCGCTGCTCGAGGCGCTGCGCGAAGCTGCCGACATGGTGATGTTCGTCCGCGATCCGGACGACGTGCACGCGGTGGTGTCCGCGCTTCGCTGAACGCGCGCGACGCGAACCGCTAAGCGCCCGAATAGACGTCCGTTACGTCTTGAGACTCGGCCGCACGACGAGGTTCGGTGACGGCCGCGGCAGACGGTCGTCGAGCGCCGCCACCGCGTCGAGCGCCGTGCCGAGCGCCGCGGCGTTCGCCGTCACGGCCGCGACCGCGGTTTGCGTGCCGGCCGGCAACGCGTACGTGTGCACCGGCGTTCCGTCCGTCGCTTCGATCAGCTTGGCGTACGTCACGTCCGGACTTTCCGGGTCGCCGTAGCCCTTCGCGAACTTCGCGAGGTAGGCTTTGAGGGAACCCATCGCGCTGCGGTAGCGCAGCCAGCGGTGGTTCTCCCAGTTCATCGTCGCGTCGCCCGGCGGAAGCAGGCTCGGCTCCTCGAAATGCTTCGCGATCAGCGCGCCGGCCGCGGAACCGCGGTCGCGCAGCCGCGCCAACACGGCGGGCGGCATGTCGAGGTTGAGCCCGCCTTCATCGCTGGAGAGGAACACCGTCACGATGCGGTCGCGGTATCCGGGCAGCACGCTCTGCGTGTTGTCGTTCCAGTTCTGCATCGCGTTCACGATTGCGGAGAAGAATCCGGGCAGCCCGCTGAACCGGCTGAACGTGGGCAACCGTCCGGCATTGTTGTCGGGCGGCATGTAGACGTTCTTCGACTCGTCGGCTTGCTGCTGATGCGCGGACGTGAACGGTGCGAGATTGATCGCGAACGTCGGCCAGCGCGGCAGCGGTGAGTCGAAGAGCGTCACGGGAAAGTTGCTCGAGATTCCGCCGTCGGAGAACCAGCAGTGCTCCAGCGGCCGCACGCCGCCCGGGCCGGCGGCCTGCGAGAAATCGATGCCCCAGAGCGGCACGGCGCAAAGCAGCACGGGAAACGCCAAGCTCATGCGCGTCGCGACGATCACCGGCAGATCGCCCGGGAGCGGCAACGGCAGCTTGCCGGGCGCGTATGCGTCGAAGATAGCCTTTTCCGCAGCGCTGCGCGGCGCGCGGGACCGCGACTTCATCCACTCCACGACGTGGTCGGGAAAGAACCGCTTCAGCTCGACCGGGTCGAAAAAGAACACGACGTCGCTGGGAAACTGGTACGGCCGTCCCCACGTGACGTTGGTGGTGATCATGTCCAGGCTGACGTCGGCGTCAACGGGTTTCTCTTCGAGTCCCGGCGCAGCGGCGTCCGCTTTCGCTTTCCACAGCATCCCGAACGTGAGCGGGATCTTCCCGGGCTCCAGTCCCGCGATCAGCTCGAGCTCTTGCGTGAGCCACGTGCAGAGCGCGTTGAGGCTCGAACGGTCCGCGTCGTCGATGCCCGTCACCATGCCGTAGAAGTTCTTCGGCAGCGTCGCGGAGACGTCGCGCAGCAGCGCGATGACGATCGCGATCGACATGCCCCCGGCGACCGTCGCCGCGGCGAGCAGCAGCGCGCCCGCGAACAAGAGATCGCGGTTGCCCGCCCACACCGCAGCGAGAACGAACGCCACGCCCGGGATCGCGCCGATCGCCGCCGCGATGGGGAACGCCCACACCAGCCCGAACCATTTCGCAAGCCACGCCGGCTTGAAGCGCGGGCGCCCGAACAAACCCACGACCGTGCGGAACAGCGAACGCGTGCCGCCGTTCGGCACGAACAGCTTGAACAGCCGGCTGTCCGTCGCGAGGTCATCCGGAATCGCGCCGACGCGGTCGAAGCCCGCCATCGAACCGTCCGCGGCGCGGCGCCGCTCCGCCGCCGCCGTGACGGCTGCTGCGATTGCGCCCGCCGACGTTCCGCCGACGCTCTTGAACGCGAACTCCTTGGCGATCTCCACGACGGCCGCCGGGTACACGATTCCGCTCGTGATCCCACCCTTCATCACGATGTCACAGTATCTGGGCACGGCTAACCTCGCATCGGCAATCGAGCGCTTTGCCGCGGCGTTCACCACGGCGCCGCGCGTTACCCGGCGCAGGAGTCGGGTGCTCGGTGCGCCGACGGTGCGCTTCATGACCGAAGGCGAGCTCCTCTGGACGCCCGACCCCGCCGCCGCCGCGCAGCCGACCGTCGCGCGCTTCATGGCGTGGCTCGCGGCCGACCGGGGTCACGCGTTCGCGACGTACGACGAGCTGTGGCGCTGGTCGGTGACCGACCTCGACGGTTTCTGGGCCGCGGTCTGGGACTTCTTCGAGGTGCGCTCCGCGCAGCCGTATTCGCAGGTGCTGAGCTCGCGCACGATGCCGGGTGCGGTGTGGTTCGCGGGCTCGCGCGTGAACTACGCGGAGCACCTGTTGCGGCACGAACGCGCCGCAACGCCCGGCGAAGCCGCGATCGTGCACAGCTCGGAGCTGCGCCCGCTCGCGCGCATGTCGTGGCGCGAGCTCGGCGGCGCGGTGCGCGTGCTCGCGACGCAACTGCGCGCGCTCGGAATCACGCCAGGCGATCGCGTCGTGGCCTACCTGCCGAACATCCCCGAGACGGTGATCGCGATGCTCGCCGCCACCGCGATCGGTGCGGTGTGGGCGTCGGCGGCGCCGGAGTTCGGCGCGCGCACGGTGATCGACCGCTTCGCGCAGATCGAGCCGAAGCTGCTGTTCGTCGCGGACGGCTACCGCTTCGGCGGCAAGGACTTCGACCGAGCCGATGAGATCCGCGCGATTCTCGCGGAATTACCGACGGTCGAGCGCGTCGTATGGCTGCCGTACCTCGATCCGGCGTCGCGCGCACCGTTTGCGAACGCGATCTCTTGGCCCGAGTTGATGGCGCATCCGCCCGTCGATATGGATACGTTCGCGTACGAGCACGTCGCCGAGGACCATCCGCTCTGGGTGCTGTTCTCGTCCGGCACCACCGGGTTGCCGAAGCCGATCGTGCACGGGCACGTCGGAACGCTGCTCGAGCACCTCAAGAGCACGGGGCTCGGCCAGAACCTCGGCCCGCACACGCGCATGTTCTTCTACACGACCACCGGCTGGATGATGTTCAACGCG
>JAXDMB010000110.1:0-10853 GCA_034666325.1 Vulcanimicrobiota bacterium | reverse complement strand
CGGTCACGGGGTGGTCGGAAGCGGGAACCGCCGGGGGCGCGCCCGCGGCGTCGCCGGCAACGCCGGTGTCGCCCGCGGCCGAGCCATCCGGCCCGGGGCGGCCGACCTGGTCGTGCAGTTCGGGGCCCGACGGTCCGCGCGTGGCGGGATCCGGCGCGCCGCGGTCGAGCGCGTCGTACACTTGCGCGCACTCGTTGTAGTTGCGCGTGCGCAGATCGGCTTGGCCGAGGCCCATCAGCGCGTCGGGCGTGTGCTGGAGCTGATACGACGCCTTGAACTCGCCCGCGGCTTTGTCGAACTGCTTGTTGGCGGAATACGTCGCGCCGAGCAGCAGGTGCGAGCGCGGGTCGTTCGGCGCGAGCTCGCTCACGCGCTTGAACTGATCGACGGCCTTTTGGTACTGGCTCTGGCCCGCATAGAGCTGGCCGAGCCGCGCGAGCGCGTCGACCTGGTCGCGGTTCGGTCCGGAGCCTGCGACGAACTCGCGCTCCGCACCGGCGTTGTCTTTCTTCGCGAGCAGATACTCGCCGTACGAGGTGTGCGCCGAGAGGATGTTCGGATACTCGGAGATCGCGCGCTTGTACGCGGCGTCCGCTTCGCCGTCCATCTTTTCGTTCGCGTAGACGATCGCTTCCTGATCGATCACCGCGACCTTGTCGGTGGGATCGGTTTGGAGCGCGAGAATCTTTTCGTACGTCGCGACGGAGTCTTTGACGTTGTGCTGCTGCGCGGCGATCTTCGCCTTGCCCACGAGCGCCTCGATGCTGGTGGGATCGATGCCGATCGCGCGGTCGTACAGCGACGCGGCGAGCGCGACGGAATTTTGCGCGGTGTACGTCTGCGCCTCGAGCAGGATCGGGCGAACGTCCTTGGGATCGAGCTTCACGGCGTTCTCGAGCTGCTGGCGCGCTTCGTCGAACTTGCTCTCGGCCGCGAGCACCTGGCCGTACGCGAGGTACGCGTTCTTGTCGTCCTTGTTGAACGTCACCGCGCGCTTCGCGACGCGCTCCGCGTCCTGCGGCCGGTTCTGCTGCAGGTACATGTTGGTGAGGAACCCGAGCACGCCGGGATTCGTCGGCTCGAGGTTCGCGGCTTGCTCGAGATCGGCGAGCGACTCTTTCTGCTTGCCGAGCCCGTTCTGCGCGAGCCCGTCGAAGTAGTAGACCTGGGCCGTTTTCGTCCCGCCCTGGAGCAGCTTCTGCGTGAGCGGCAGCGCGAGGTCGGGCCGATTGATCTGCAGATAGTCCGCAGCCAGCTCGGTCGCGTTCGCTTTGTTGCTCGGGTCGGTCTTCATCGCGGCTTCGAGGCGCGGGATCGCCTTGTCGAGCGGCTCGGGGCTCGCCGTGGGCGAGGCCGCGGGCGACGGGGAAGCGGACGCGGCGGCTTTGGGCGCGGCCTTGGGTGCGGCGCCGGCCGAATGCGGGGCGACCGCCGCGATGAACGCGGCGGCCGACAGACCGAGGACGACGGGAAGGAAACGGCGGTTCATGCTATGCGTGTACGGCTTTCGTGTCGCGGACGAGCTTCGTCAACTCCGGAACGATGGCGAACGCGTCTCCGGCGACGAGGAGATCGGCGAACTCGGCAATGGGTGCGCTGGCGTCCTTGTTGATCGCGACGATCGTCTCGGACGTGCGCATCCCGACTTTGTGTTGGATCGCGCCGGAGATACCGACGGCGATGTAGAGCTGCGGGCTGATCGTTTTTCCGGTCTGCCCGACCTGGTGACCGTGAGACACCCACCCGGCGTCGACCGCCGCGCGAGATGCACCCACCGCACCGCCGAACGCTTCGGCGAGATCCTTGAGGATCGTGGTGAACGGTTCCGGACCGCCCATCCCGCGACCGCCGCTGACGACGACCGACGCCTCTTCGACGCCGAGCTCCGCAGCAGCTTCCTCGATCTCGTCCTCCACGGTGACCGTGGAGGCCTTCCCGCTCGACGGAATCTGAACGATCTCAGCGGCCCCGGAAGTTTCCTTCGCGGCGAACACGTTCGGCCGGATTGCTGCCACACCGAAGTCCGAGCCGGTCAGCTTGCAGGTCGTGATGACCAAGCCGCCCAGCTTCGGCATGACGCACGACACCTCGCCGCCGTCCGTCTTGAAGTCGACGACGTCGGCGTTGACGCCGCAGTCGACGCGCGCGGCGAAGCGCGAGCCGACGTCCCGGCCGAGCATCGTGTTGCCGACGAGCACGAGCGACGGCCCAGCCGCCTTGGCAACAGACTCGACCGCATCGACAGCGCCGTCGATGAAGCGGTCTTCATCGGAAACGTGGATCTGGTCGAGCGGATACTTCTTGAGCGTCTCGGCGGCCTGGGCGGCGCCAGGCCCGGCCACGACCGCATGTGCCTTGCCGCCGAGCTGGTCGGCCAGGGTGCGGGCCTGCGTGGCGGCCTCAAGCGAGCTGCGCCGGATCGTGCCGTGCTTGTGCTCAATGAACGCGATGACATTTTTCATTACAGGAACTTCCGCTCTTTGAGGAACTGCACGATGGCTTTGGCGCCTTCCGCGGGGTCGGGCGCTTGCACCACCTGGCCCTTGGAGCGGGCCGGCGGCGTCGCGAGATCGGTGAGCTGCGCCTTCGCGCCGTCGGTTCCGACGGCGACGGTCAGGCCGATGTCGGCCGCGGCGAGCTGTTTGATCTCCTTTTTCTTGGCGCCCATGATGCCTTTGAGCGACGGGTAGCGCGGCTCGTTGGCGGACTTGGTGATGCTGACGACCGCGGGCAGCGCCGCGGAGAGCGTCATGTAGCCCGTCTCGGTCTCGCGCTGCACGCGGACGCGGCCGTCCGCCACTTCGATCTTGCGGGCGTACGTCAGGCCCGGGAAGCCGAGCTTCTCGGCCAGCATGCCGGGCAGGTCGCCGCTGATCGCGTCGGTCGACTGCGTGCCGGTGATGACCAGGTCGGGGCTCTGCGCCTTTATCGTTGCGGCGAGCGCGACGGCGGTGCCCCACAGGTCGCTGCCGGCGACGGAATCGTCGGAGAGCATCACGGCGTCGTCCGCGCCCATGGCGAGCGCCTTGCGGACGATCTCTTTGCCGGTCGCGGGGGTCATCGAGACGATGGTCACCGTGGAACCATCGTTGAGCTTTTCTTTCAGCTGCAGCGCTGCTTCGATCGCGTACTCGTCGAACGGGTTGAGAACCGTTTCGACGCCGCTACGGACGAGGCGCTTGGTCCCCGGATCGATGCGCTTGTCGGCGTTCGTATCCGGGACGAGCTTGACGGTGACGAGGATCTTCAGCGGCGGAAACCTCCGGACACACGAAACCCGGCGGCTCGCCGGGTACGTCGGGAACCTCCGAGGCTTCTGGGCGAGGGCCACGGGCCCTCCAACCTATACAAAATAATAGGTTAACCGGGATAGGTCAAGCCCGCCGGCGCGCACTGCGCACGGCGAGAAACGGAGAGCCCCCGGAATCGCTCCCGAGGGCTCAGCACCGCCTGACTACACGGCGCCTCGATGGTACCTGGGGCGACCACCCCCGTCAAGGACGGCCGTGTCGTCGGAGCGCGCCCGGCGGGACTCGGACCCGCATCTACCGTGTAGTCAGGACGGTGCTCTCTCCAATTGAGCTACGGACGCTGCGATAGAAGTATCCCAGGCGCGTGTTGCACCGGCGTGACCTGACCATTACCATCTTGGGCCAAGAGCCTCATCGACGCTCTGCGCGCTTTGTTTCTTCCGCAGTATGTGGGCGTTTGGCTGTGACAATTCGGGCACAGCGCTCGCAAGTTCTCAAGCCGGTTGTCTTCCGAGTCGCCGTTGATATGATCGAGATGCAAGGCGAGCGGCTCTCCGCACCAAGCATCGATCGCACAGCGCGCACAACGTCGCTGCAGTAAACCCTCGCGGAATAAACGCTCTTTCAACATCGCGGTGCTACCTCGGTAGCGAGTCGGGTTCCGCAATACATCCGTCAGCGGAAGCCTGCGCGCCCAGTTGTGAGAACGTCCGCGTAGGTGCCCGCATCCCGTCCAATGTGCAGTCGAGAGCGACAATTCACGTACGCGACGATAGACCATAGCGTAATTTGCGCCTGCCGGCCGAAGTCCGAGCGAGCGAAGAACACCTGCAACGGAAAGACTATCTCCGACCGCTGCGATAAACATGATATCATCCAACGCCATGGTCCCAGTGTGCGATTGTTGTGTGCCAGCGTATCGGCATCTTCTGATGACGAGGTTCGAACGCAGCGCACAGCATCGTGGAATGCGGTTACACTGCGCGGCCAGAGCGTGTGAACCCGGCGTGCGCGCAGCGTCCTTCGTATCAAATCGCACGTACTTGCCGTTGGCAGAACCGTTTTAGCAACCGCCGCTGGGTTACCGGGGTGGTGGGTTAAGGAAATCGTCTCACAGTGGCCTGACGATCTGCCACGATCCAGCGCGGCGCGCGTCTACGCGCCTAGTCGTCGATACATCAGGAAGTCACGCGCAGATGGGCGATGATGCGGTGCGGTCACCGTGCCGGAATTTGCCACGAATGGCGGGGCACCCGTCCGCGGCGACAGCATGGAGGTTATCCGCTCGGCCGCTACGGGCGCGCATACGCTGCCGGCTTGCGGTGCTTCGCGCCCTGCTTTCGGAGCACGGCGCATAGCGGTTCTACTAGTGGGATGACCGGGGCTCGAACCCGGACGCCGTTTCCGGCTGCAGATTTTCGCACCGCTTCGGCTTTCGCCGCCACCACGTTCGATACGAGTTCGATTGCGGTGTTCGTGGTCCGGACTGTGCCTTGACCGTGCGGCTCCGAAGTGTCTGGTTGACTATTTCGGATCCGTTTAGGCCGCGCCCGTCCAGTCTCTACACCTTCCGCTTTTCCCCGCGGCTTGGCTCGGCGTTGTCGTGCTTTGCGGCGACGAGTTCACCGAATTTGAGCGCATCCCGGCCGGTGTTTCCGTCCGGCCGGCTCAGGGTTCCAAGTCTGCTGTGTCTGCCTATTCCACCATCATCCCGCAGCACGGTTCGCCGCGGCCAGATCAGCTACCGCTTCGGCGGAAGTGGTACCGCGCGGAATGCCGGTGATGTCAGGTAGCCCTGGAGTAAGTCCGCTTCGCTCACGGTGAACGTGTCGATGTTCAGGGCGCGGCATGCTTCGTCGACCACGATCAGACCCGCCGGTAAGATGTCCGCGCGCTGCGGGCGGATGTTCGGCATTGCTTTGCGCGCATCGAGGTCGCGTGCCAGCAGGTCGTCGATCAGGCGGCGGCGGTCAGCGCCGGTCAGCGTTGCGCCGTCGTGGGCGCCGTTTGCCACCATTGCGGCTGCGGTGAATGCCGTTCCGCCGACCACGATCAGTTCCGTGAATCCGCGTACCGCGGTGAACGGGTGGAGGACGGCGCTCGCATCGGCGCGAGCCTCCCCTTCGAGCGCGCGGCGCTCGTTTTCGTCCAACGCTTGGGCTCCCAACAGCGCGGGATGGCGTTCGGACAGGCGCACCGCGCCGATCTCGAGCGACATGGCGCGTTGCACCTCGCCGTTCGCGCGCGCGCGCGCCGGGGAATCGACCGCGAGCTCCGTGCTCCCGCCGCCGACGTCGAGCACCGCGATCTGTTCTTCGCCTGCGCGTGACGCCGTCGCGCCGTCGCCTGCGTGCGATGCGGTCGCGCCGAGGAACGAGTACGTCGCCTCTTCCGCGCCGACGAGCACGCTCGGCGCGATGCCGACACGCTTTGCGACTTCGTTGCCGAATGCTTCGCCGTCGCTCGCGCGGCGTAGGGCGCTCGTCGCGATCGCGTCGGCGGCCGTTGCGCCCAGTTCGCGCGCTTGGCGGACGTAGTCGTCGATTGCCGCCAGCGTGCGGTCGCGGGCGGCGGGATCGATCGCGCCCGTCTCGCCGATTCCCGCGCCGATGCGGGTCCCGCGCGACTCCGCAGCGATGCGGCGGTCACCGTCGAGGACGAGCAAGCGGGTGGAGTTCGTTCCGATGGAGACGAGCGCTCGGATCACCGCCGGGCCGTTCGCGCGGCGACCCGGAGCGCCCCGCGTGGGGCGCCGCGCGCTCGATCCGGCCATCGCCGCCATCCACGCCGCAAGCATGCCGAGGCGTGACGCGTATGACAAGGCCGGGTTGCGTTTAGGCGGAGCCGATCGACTGCGCGTGGTTGAAGACGTTCAGCGGGTCCCATGCCTTTTTGATTGCGAGCAGCCGCGCGTACCCGTCCTTGTAGTACAGGTTCGGCCAGTCGATCAAGTCGACGTCACAGTAGTTCACGAAGCAGCCGTCGGTCACGGGGCCGTTCGTTATCGGGACGCCGCCCGTGTCCGCGTACACTGAATTGTAGAACGACCGGATCCAGTTCAGGTTCTGATCGTCTTGGTTCGGATCGGTCCAATAGATCTGGTATTGCAGTTTCAGGATCGACGATCGCTGCGCGACGGCCGTCTCTCCGGGCGGGACCGCGTTGACTTGGCCGCCGTACGAGTCGACTTGCAGCAGCGCCTGGGAGTTCACGAACGTCGGCGCGGACAGTGCGTTCCAGATCGCGTCGATCTGATTTTGCGGGAACGGTTTGGTCATGTACGCGGACTTGTATTTTCCGCGCTGGTTCGCGCCGGAGCCGTCGAGCGTCTGCGTCGCCTCGATCCACGGCATCCGGCGGTAGGGCCCCTCATGGCTGATGAGGTGGCGGTACGGGAGCGCCATGCGCTGCGGGCCCGGCGGGCTCACGCCCTTGCCGACCGAGGCGATGAAGTCGTCGATCGGCGCCGGATCGTCGCCCACGCACTGCATCTCGACGACAATCTGCGAGTTGCCGCCGGGAACGTTCTGCGTGAGGTGCAGCAGCGTGAACAGGTCGCCGTAGTCGCCCGGCGCGCTGTGCTGCGCGAAGAAGCTGCCGTAGTTGCGGAGCAAGTTGGTGAACTCGTCGCGCGTGAGGTCCGACCAGTTCCACGCCAAGCTGCCCAGATACGCGTTGCGCGGCGCCGGCGGAAGATCGGCCGAGAACCAGTAGCGCGTGATGACGCCGAAGTTGCCGCCGCCGCCGCCGGTGTGTGCCCAGAAGAGATCGCGCAGCGCGGGATCGGGGTCGTCCTTGCGCGCGATCACGATCGACGCTTTGCTGGACGCGTCGACGCAGACGACTTCGACCGCGGCGAGATGATCCACGGTGAGCCCGTGCTTGCGCGCGAGCAGTCCGTAGCCGCCGCCGCAGACGTTTCCGCCCACGCCCACCGAGTAGCACGAACCGCCGGGAATCGTGACGTCGTACAGCTTGTAGAGCGCGGGATAGACGTTCCACAGCGTGCAGCCGCTCTCGGCGCAATACGCGCCGCCCATCGCGTCGTCGCGGTACACCGCGGTCATCGGGCTGAGGTCGACGATGACGCCGCCGACGTTGTCGGAGACGAAGCCTTCGTAACAGTGGCCGCCGCCGCGGATCGTCATCCGCTTGCCGGCGTCGAGCGCGGTCTGTACCGTGGCGCGCACCTGCTCGGACGTCGCGCAGAGCTGGATGTACGCCGGTTCGCCGACGAACCGTTGGTTGAACCCGGTCGACAACGCGGTGTACCGCGGATCCTCGGGACCGATCGTCGCACCGGGAAATACCGGAACGGTCGCACTTTCCATCGCTGCCACCCTCTCGTCGCGAAAGGGTCGTTGGCGCGACGCGTTCGGCGGCCCTGTCGGTTCGCGCTAGCGCCGGAGGCGGTACACCAGTCCGAAGCCGAGGTCCGCGGCGACCTCGAACACGTGCGCGGCATCGACGGTTTCGCGCTCGACCGGCGTGTGGTAGAGCAGCACGACCTCCCGCTGTTCGCCGGCCGTGCGCAGACGTTCGAGCACCGCTTCCATGACCGGTCCGCGGAACGGGTTGTAGAGAAACAAGACGAGATCACCGCGCGGAAAGACGTACTCCGCCGCGTCGGCGCGCACGATCTTCACGTCGCGCACGATGCGCTCGGGGTCGCGCAGCGAGGCGAGGTTCTCGCGCGCGATCTCGACGAGCGCCGGCGAGATCTCGACGCCGATCACCGCGCGAAACGGTCGCCGAGCCGCGAGCATCACGACGCGTCCCATTCCCGCGCCGAGATCCACGAACGTCGCGTCCTCCGGGCGCAGCGGCGACGCTTCGAGCAGCGACTCGGCTTGCGCGACCGGCGTCGCCTCGTAGTGCGTGGCGTGCTCGAGCGACGGGCCGATCGCGTCGGGATCGAGCTCGCCGAGGAACACCAGCGCCTCGGTCGTCACGCCGAGGTCGGCGTCGAATCGTTGTCCCGCACGGCGGCCGGACACTCGAATCAGTGATACCGCTTGGACGCCGTCGCTTCGCGCGTGCGCTCGATCATCGCCAGCGAGCGCGCGTGGTTGACGTGCGCGACGCCGACGTAAAGCGTGTCGATGATGGTGAGCTGCGCGATGCGGCTCGAGCTCGCGTCGCTGCGAAACGCGGTCTGCTGCGCCGCCGTGACGAGCACGACGTCCGAAACTTTCGTGATCGGCGAGGACGGGCGGTGCGTGATGCCGATGGTCGTCGCGCCGTTGGCCTTCGCGCGGCCGAGCGCGTCGGTGACGTCGCGGCTCGCGCCGGTGTGGGAGATTCCGAGCGCGACGTCTTCGGGACCGAGCAGCGCGGACGACATCGCCATCAAATCGCCGTCGGAGAGCGCGATGGAGCGCAGCCCCAGCTTGAGGAACTTGTGGTACGCGTCGAGCGCGAGCGGCGCGCTGCCGCCGACACCGTAGATTTCCACGCGCCGCGCTGATGCCAGCGCGTCGACCCCGCGCTGCAGCTGCGCGTCGTCGAGCACTTCGAGCGTATCGCGCAGCGCCTGCGCGTTCGCCTGGAACACTTTGCTCTTGACGGTCGCCAAGTCGTCGCCGGGCTCGATCGCCGCGTAGATCTCCGTCGCGGGCTCGACCAGATCGCGCGCGAGCACGATCTTGAACTCCTGATAGCCCTTGTAGCCGATCTTTTGCGTCAGGCGCACGACGGTCGACTCGCTGGTCTTCGTGCGCTCCGCGAGCTCGGTAACGGTAAGGTAAATCAGCTCGTCGGGATGCTTCAGGATGAAATCCGCTACGCGCTGCTCGGCGGCGCGCAAGCCGGAATACGCCCCTTGCAGGCGCACGAACGAGCCGGGAATCTTCACCGGGTCGACTCGTGCGATCTTGGCCATCATGGACGCTTGCTTCGTCGAGCGCCGATGGCCTGCCTTGATCTAAATGTCGAACGCGAGGCGGTTAGTCGACCCGACTTTCGTAGAACTTTGCGCGCTGCTGCTTGCGGACGAGATGGCGCTCGAACGGCTGCGGGCGGTCCGGCGGCGCCCACTCTTCGGTCGACTTCAGATACGCGGCGATCTGCGCTTCGAACGACGGGTCGGTGAGGGCGGGCACTTCCGTGGTGGGTGCGACCTCGTCGATCCGCGTCTGCGCGAGCACCACCATCTTGCCGACCAGATCGAACGGCAGCGTGGAGTCTTTGTGGTCGAGCGCGCGCGTGTACGCCGCCCGGTTCTTGTTCACGTCGCCGATCGGCGCGGCCACGAGCCGCCCGTCTTCCAGACGGACCGTCGCGCCGAGGTTGTGCACGTTGATCACGCTGCCCCGAACGCGATCACTCATTTGTCAGGTCCTCGCTGCCGCTCCGGTCCTGACACTTCTTTTCCGCGCTTCAAGTAGATGATCGCTTCTTTGTCGCCTACCAGGTGCAGGCGGTCGTGAATTTCCGGGATTGCGCCGCGCGGGTCGGAGAGGCGGCGAATGTCGCGCTCCTGCTGCGTCTTTCGCGCGCGCAACGAAACGACGTCGTGCTCCACGTCGCGCAACTCGTGCGCGAGCGCGATGTTGCGCCCGATCACGCGCGCGTACTGCACGCCGATCACCGAGAACGCGACGAGCGCGACGCACACGACACCGATCCGGCCACCCACGCGGAACAGTGCCGCCCAGTTCATGATAACGGCACCGGGAAAAGGCAGCACCGCGCCGTTTGCGCCAGGCGCGCGGCAGCGCGCTGGATCCCCGCCGTTTGCGCGAAGCGGAAACGGCCTACCATCAGCCCGTCGCTCCCGTCGTCGCGCCGATGCGGCGGAACTTGCGGTAGCGGCGGTCGCGCAGCTCGTCGGCGGGGACCGGCACGAGCGCATCGAGCGCCGAACCGACGGCGTCCAGCACGCGAGCGACGGTGCCGGCGGTGTCGCGATGCGCGCCGCCGATCGGTTCGGGAATCACCTCGTCCACGATCCCGAACGTGAGGAGATCATCGGACGTGAGCTTCAACCGCGTGGCCGCTTCTTCCGCGCGGGCGGCGTCGCCCCAAAGGATCGCTGCCGCACCTTCCGGCGACGCGACGGAGTACACCGCGTGCTCGAGCATCAGCACCCGGTCGGCCAGCGCGAGCGCCAGCGCGCCGCCCGAACCGCCCTCGCCGATGATCGTCGCGACGATCGGCACGCCGGCGTCCGCCAGCTCGTAGAGCGACTGCGCGATCGCCTCGGCCTGCGCGCGCTCTTCCGACCCGATACCGGGATCGGCCCCGCTGGTGTCGATGAACGTCACCACCGGCAACCCCAGATGGTCGGCGAGCCGCACGAGCCGGATCACCTTGCGATAGCCTTCGGGCGCCGGCATGCCGAAGTTCCGGAACACTTTCTCTTTGGTGTCGCGGCCTTTGTCTTGCGCGATCGCGATCACGCGCCGGCCCGCGAGCTTCGCGAAGCCGCCGACGATCGCGTGGTCGTCGCGAAAATGCCGGTCGCCGTGCAGTTCGTCGAACTGGTCGAGCGCCGCGATGTAGTCCGAGCCCAGCGGGCGCTTCGGATGGCGCGCCATGTTCACGCGCTGCCACGGCGTCATCTTGCCGAAGATCTCGCGCTGGATCTGGCCGTACTTCGTC
>JAXDMB010000109.1:0-12350 GCA_034666325.1 Vulcanimicrobiota bacterium | reverse complement strand
ACGTGAGGCTCGCCGCCGTGGTTGCGGCGGCCGCCGTGGCGACCGCGGCGCCGACTCCCGACCCCTTTCCGACGCCGTCACCGCAACGGGTCCTCGGCTTGATCCGCGCGCAGTTCCGCTCGCACCGGCCGCCGCCCGCGCTGGAGACCTACACCATCACCCGCACGCAGAAGGCGACGAACGGTTATCCCGACTTCGCCAACAGCTACACCATCCACGTGTGGGTGCGCAACTCCGACCGCGCGGCGCTCACGCGCAAGGTGTTTCGCGACGACGCTCGCGGCCCGCTCACCTTCGACCGGCCGGCGTTCAACGAGGCGCGCGATCCCGGCCCGCCGACCGCGGACGTGTTCGAACCGGCGCCCTTGCGGCCGCATCCGGTCGACGAGGTTCCGACGCCCGAGCCGCGCTACACGCCGCTGCCGGTGATCGGCGGCGTGCGCACGATCATCGAGTCGGATTACCGCGTCGACTCGCTCGAAGCCGAAGGCGACCAACTGCACCTGCACATCACGCCGATCCGCGACGTCGAGCGCAACCGCTTGCGCGACGTGTACTGCGACCGCAAGACGTACGAGCTGCGCAAGCTGGTCTCCACCGACAAGCTGTTCGTCGAGAAAGGTCCGGTGTATCCCGCGACGTTCACCGTCACGATGGGCGTGGTGCAGGGCGTGCCGGTGGTCACCGACATTCACGGCGTGATCGGCGGCGGCTACAACGAGGACGGCAAGGACGTCGACTTCAAGTTCACCGACATCAAGTTTCCGCAGACCCTGCCCGACTGGTACTTCAACCCGCGCACCTACGCGCAGCACGCGAACGACGACGGACCGCTCTAGGCGCTGACGCCGGTGGGCCACTCGGTGCACGAAGTGGCCCTCCGGCCGCGCGCCCGCCCGCGCCATGATGACCTCTAGGAGGTACATCAGGTGGATCTCGGAGAGCTCGTCGTCTATCACCGCGGTGCGTTCATGCCGTATCGCGAAGCCACATTGGGACTGCTCACCCACGCGCTGCAGTACGGCACCGGCTGTTTCGAGGGCCTGCGCGCGTTCTGGAACGCGGACGAAGAGCAGCTCTACGTGTTCGAGCCGCTGCCGCACTTCAAACGGCTGCGCCGTTCGGGGAACGTGCTACTGATGAACCTGCCGCACACCGACGAAGAGCTGGCCGAGATCACGCTCGAACTGTGCCGGCGCAACGGCTTCCGCACCGATGCGTACATTCGCCCGCTGCTCTACAAGAGCGAGGAGTTCTTCGGCGTGCGGCTCGACGGCGTGGGGCACGACCTCGCGATCGTGACGTTCCCGAACAGCAAGTATCTCGAAACGGACGACGGGCTGAACCTGTGCGTCAGCTCGTGGCGGCGCGTGGACGACAACGCGATGCCCGCGCGCGCGAAGATCAGCGGCAGCTACGTGAACGTCGCGCTCGCGAAGTCTGAAGCGCGCCTCAACGGCTTCGACGACGCGATCGTGCTGACGGACGACGGACACGTCAGCGAGATGGCGGCGGCGAACTTGTTCGTGGTGCGCAACGGCATCGCGACGACGCCCGACCTCTCGCAGAACCTGCTCGAAGGCGTGACGCGCACGCTGATCGCGCGGTGCCTCGGCGAGGAAATCGGGATTCCGCTTGAATCGCGCGCGCTCGACCGCACGGAGCTCTACTCGGCCGACGAGATCGTGGTGTGCGGAACCGGCGTGGGCGTCGCCTGGGTGAAAAGCCTCGATCACCGCACGATCGGCACGGGCACGATCGGGCCGATCGCTGCGCACGTGCAGCGCTATTACGACGACGTGACGCGCGGCCGTGTGAAGCCGCCGGGCGTGGACGCACGCGCCGTGTACCCGCGCACGATACGCGGTGAAGACGCGCCCCTGAGAGAACGGTTCCCGGCGGTCACCGCATAGCGTCGCCGAGCGCGACGCAGGCGTTCGCGCTGCGAGATTGCGCCTACGCCCATCGAGCTATGGGGCGATCAACGGCGTACGGCGAGCCTTCGGCCGCGCACTTCGGCGAACGCTTCGCGCAGCTTGCGGACACCGAGACGGATCTCGCCGGGAGATGCCACGGCGAAGCCGAGCAGTAATCCGCTGCCGCGCGCGCGGCCCAGGTATTGCGGTGACAGCGGGATCGCTGAGATGCCGTGGCGCGCGGCGGCTCGTGCTAATGCGACATCGTCTCGCCCCGTCAGCGTGAGGACTGCGTGAAGTCCGGCTTGCGGCGGCGTGAACGGCAGCTCTGGAAGATACTGCGCGAGGCAGCGCGTGAGGGCGTCGCGGCGTTCGGCGTACTCCGCGCTCATGCGGCGCAGATGGCGCAGGTGGTGGCCGCCTAGGATGAACTGGGCGAGGACGGCTTGTTCGAGCGTCGCGCCCTGGCGGTCGATCGCGCCTTTCGCTGCGACGAACGCGTCGACCAGCGAGCGCGGCGCGATGATGTAGCCGATGCGCAGCGCAGGGAACGTGCTCAGGCTGAACGAGCCGATCAGGATCACGCGGCCGCTCGTCGCGATGCTGTGCAGCGGCGGCGGGTCCTGGCCGTCGTAGCGGAAGATGTCCTCGTAATCGTCTTCGACGATCCACGCGTCGGCCGCGTCGGCCCAGGCGAGCAGCGCCGCGCGGCGCGCGGGCGACATCGTGACGGTGGTCGGCGACTGCACCGCCGGCGTCACGAACGCGAGCCGCGCTCGCGGCGCCGCCGCGACGCCCTGCGCGACCATGAGGCCTTCGTCGTCCACCGGCACCGGCACGAGCCGCACGCCGGCGCCGACGAACGTCGCGCGCGCCGCGAGCGAGCCGGGATCTTCGATCCAGACCTCTTCATCGGGATCCAGCATGAGCCGGTTGATGATGTCGAGCGATTGCTGCGTGCCGCTCGTGACGATCACCTGATCGGCGTCGCACGCGACGTGCTTGCGATCCCGCAGTTGTGCCGCGATCGCCTCGCGCAGCGCGCGAAAGCCTGCCGGATCACCGTACGACACGAGCTCGCGCGGCGGGTTGCGCAGCAAAGCGCCGGCGATGCGCGACCACGTCGCGAACGGGAACAGGTCGATCGCGGGCACGCCGGGCTGGAACGCGCGCGGCTCCTTGCCGGCATAGCGCGTGCGCGTCGTGATGTCCGCGAACAGCTTGCCGCGGCGCGACACGCGCGCCCATGACGTGGTTGCGGCAGGCATGCGCGCGCGCGGAACGGGCGTGTGGAGCGCCGGCGAGACGTACGTTCCCGAGCCGTGGCGGGCGACGAGATAGCCTTCCGCGAGGAGCTGGTCGAACACGTCCGTGACCGTGCTGCGCGAGATTCCCACCCGCTCGGCGACGGCGCGCGTCGACGGCAGGCGGGAACCGGCGGGAAGACGCAGGTCGAGGATCGCGGAGCGCAGTTGCGCGAGCAGTTGCGTGCGAATGGTCCCGCGCCGCCCGACGTCGACGTCGAGCGAGCTCAGCGCCGCAAACCGCTCGGGCCGCGTCGTATCCCTCATGCGCGCTATCGTTCGTGGCCGGAGCGCCGGGCCACTTCGCAAAAGTGGCATGGTTCTGCCGCGCGGAGTGGTCCTTGCCCTCGGCAGCTCGATGCGGTGCAATATCCCAATGAGCGACCGCACCGACGTCGTTTCCACGACGGATAATACCGCCACCGCGTTCACCGCGGCCGCGACAATCGCGCAGGTCGAGCTCGTCGCCGCGTTCACGAAAGACGGCGCAGGCGGCAATCCGGCGGGCGTGGTGCTCAATGCGACCGCGCTGTCGCACGATCAGCGCCAGCGCGTCGCGACGGCGGTCGGTGCCCCGGAGACCGCGTTCGTGCGCCATGTGAACGACGCTGTGTTCGAGGTGGCGTTCTACACGCCGAACAAACAGGTTCCGGACTGCGGGCACGCGACCGTCGCGGCGTTCGCGCTGCTCGCGCAACGCGGCATCCTGCAGGGCCCCAGCGCGACGAAGCGCACGATCGTCGCCGACCGGGCCATCACGCTCGAAGGCGACCGCGTGTTCATGGAGCAGCCGCGCGCGTCGCTCCAGCCGTTCGCGCACGCGGACGAGATCGCGGCCGCGCTCGGAATCGGGCGCGGCGGGATCGCCGGCGAGCCGGTGCTCGCGGACAACGGCGTGCGGTTCGTCCTGATCGAGGTGACGCGTGACGCGCTCGTCGCCGCGGTGCCGGATCAGCGCGCGATCGAAGCGATCACGGAAACGCCGGACGCAATCGGCTGCTATGTTTACGCGCGCGATCGGGACGGATACGACGCGACGATCCGGATGTTTGCGCCGCGCTATGCGATTCCCGAAGAGTCAGCAACCGGGATGGCCGCCGGCCTGCTCGGCAGCTATCTCGCGCGCGACGCGCAGCGCGCGGAATTCCGGTTCGTGCAGGGCGCGCTGTCGCCGCTGAACGCGCCCAGCGAGCTCATCGTGCGCGTCGAACCGGAACGCGCTGTCGTAGGCGGCACGGCGAGCGTGCTGCGAACGCTCTTGATCGAGCTCGCGGAGGCATAACCGCCGCGACGGCTCGGCGCGCGCGTCGCCCGAGCGTCAGCTCGGTGCGAGCTCCCTGACCTCGTCGTCGCTCAGCGCGAGCGACGCGGCGGCGACGTTCTCTTCGAGGTGCGCGACCGAGGACGTTCCCGGGATCGGTACGATGACCGGTGAGCGGCGCAGCAGGTACGCGAGCGCGACTTGGTTCGGCGTCGCGTCGTGCGCGCGCGCGACGCGCTCGAACGCGGCGGCTTGCCGTCCGCTGCCGCCGAGCGGCGCCCACGGCAGATAAGCGATGCCGTTCTGCTCGCAGTACGCGAGCACGTCGCGCTCTTCAGCGTCGTCCGAGCCGTCAGCCGCGAGCCGGTTCTGCACCGACACGATTGCCGTGATGCGCTGAGCGCGCCGCAGCTGGTCGAGATCGACGTTCGAAAGCCCGAGGTGGCGAATCTTGCCGGCGCGCTGCATGTCGGCGAGCGCGCCGACCGAGTCCTCGAAGCGAACGTTCGGGTCGGGGGTGTGGAACTGCAGCACGTCGATCCGCTCCACGCGCAGGCGCCGCAAGCTGCCTTCGACCGCCTCGCGCAGATGCTCCGGCCGGCCGTCGGGAACCCACTGGCCGGGACCGGGACGCTGCCACCCCGCTTTGGTGGCGATCACGAGCCCGTCGGGATACGGGTGCAGCGCTTCGGCGATCAGCTCTTCGTCGACGTGCGGACCGTACGAGTCGGCAGTGTCGATCAAATTGACGTTCAGCTCGACCGCGCGCCGCAGCACGGCATGCGCGGAAGCGCGGTCTTTCGGCGGCCCCCACACACCGCTGCCGACCAGGCGCATCGCGCCGAAGCCGAGCCGGTTGACCGTGAGATCGCCGAGCGCCACCGTACCGGCCGCGCCGGCGTCGAGCATACGTGCGTTCATGCCGAACCGTGTACCCCGCCGCGCGGCGGCTAGACGGTCACGACATCGTCACGGACTTCGTAACCAAGTAGCCGTCGAAGCCTTCGGTACCGCCTTCGGAGCCGTAGCCCGAGTCTTTCACGCCGCCGAACGGAAGCTCGGCGAGCGCGATCCCGAAGCCGTTGATGCCGATCATTCCCGACTCCATCCCGTTCGAGAGAGCGATCGCCTCCGACAGATCTTGCGTGAACGCGTACGCGGCGAGCCCGTACGGCAACGCGTTCGCCTTCGCGATCGCTTCGCTCAGCTCGCGGTACGGCGTGATCACGGCGATCGGTCCGAACGGCTCTTCGGTCAGCACGCGCGCGTCACCGGGAACGTCGCTGAACACGGTCGGCGCGAAAAAGTAACCAGGCGAGTCGATCGATGCGCCGCCGGTGTGCACCTTGCCGCCGCGGTTGCGCGCGTCTTCCACCAGATCGCGGATCGCGTTGTGCCGGCGCTCGTTCGCGAGCGAGCCCATCTGCGTGGTGTCATCGAGTCCGTGGCCGACGCGCAGCGTCGACGCCTTCGCCGCGAACGCTTCGGTGAAGCGCTTCTCGATGCTCTCGTGCACGATGAAACGGCTCGGCGACACGCACACCTGCCCCGCGTTGCGGAACTTCGACGACACCGACATCTTGACGGCCTTGTCGAGATCGGCTTTCTCGCTGACGATCACCGGCGCGTGCCCGCCGAGCTCCAGGGTCACGCGCTTGAGACCGCTGGCGGCGAGCCGTGCGAGATGCTTGCCGACTGCGGTCGAACCCGTGAACGAGATCTTCCGAATGATCGGCGACGCGATCAGCGTTTCCGAGACGTGCGGCGGATCGCCGAACACGACGTTCACGACGTCGTCCGGCAAACCGGCGTCGCGCAGCGCGTCGACCAGCAGCAGCGCGGTACCCGGCGTTTCCTCCGACGGCTTGATGATGATCGAGCACCCCGCACCGAGCGCGCCCGCGAGCTTGCGGCCCGGCGTGATCGCGGGAAAGTTCCACGGCGTGAACGACGCGACGGGCCCGACCGGCTCGCGCAGCACGGTCTGCCGCACCGATTCGGAACGCCCCGGCACGACGCGCCCGTACGTGCGGCGTCCCTCTTCGCCGCACCACTCGATGATGTCGGCGGTTGCGAGAATCTCGAGCCGCGCTTCACCCAGCGGTTTTCCTTGCTCGAGCGTCAGCGTGCGCGCGATGATCTCGACGCGCTCGCGCACGAGCTGCGCCGCTTTGCGCAACACGATGCCGCGGTCGTACGCCGGCGTCTTGCGCCAGCGGACGAAACCGCGCTGCGCGGACGCGAGCGCGTTCGCCAAATCCTCGTCGGTCGCAATCGGCAGGCGGCCGATCTCCGCGCCCGTCGCGGGATCGTGCACCGGCAGCGAGCGGCGCGCGTCGGCGGTGATGGCCTCGCCGCCGATCAGCAGGCGCAACTCGGTATCGTAGGTCGCTCGCGGCGTGGTCGTCGTCATCTCGGCTCCTTCTGGGCGTCTGAACTTCGGACGCCGTCGTCCCCGCCCTGCGGCCCGTGCGCCGCGCTCCACCGGTCCCTGCGGAAGTATTTCACCGGCCGCCGCGCGAACGCGCCGCGGTCGTGATCGAGGAGATCGTCGTCACGCGGCGCGGCCGCATCGGGCAGATCGTCATCAACCGCCCGCGCGCGCTCAACGCGCTCGACGACCGCATGTTCGCTGCGATCGGCGACACGCTGGTACAGTGGCGCGACGACCCGTCGGTGGAAGCGGTGGTGGTGCGCGGCGCCGGAAGCACGTTCTCGGCGGGCGGCGACATTCGCATGGTGAGCGCGGCCGCAGCCGCCGGCGACGATGCGTTCCTCGCGCGGATGTACTCCGCGGAGTACGGGCTCGACGCGCTGATCGACGCGTATCCGAAACCGTACGTCGCGGCGATCGACGGCTACTGCATGGGCGGCGGCCTCGGCGTCGCGATGTACGCCGACTTTCGCGTCGTCACCGAGCGCGCGCAGCTCGCGATGCCGGAGGTCGGCATCGGCTTCTTTCCGGACGTCGGCGCGAGCTACGTGCTGCCGCGCCTTCCCGGCCGCATCGGCTGGTACATGGGCCTCACGGGCGCACGCCTGTCTGCTGCGGACGCGATAGCGTGCGGGCTCGCGACGCATCTGGTGGACGACGCGACGTTCGAACGCATCGAGGAGCTCGTCGCGGAGAACCCGGCGCACGATGCGATCGCGCGCCGGCTCGCGGAGGTCGCCGTACCGCCGGGTGAGCCGGGGCTCGGCGCGGTTCGCGAGGCCATGGCGCGCTGCTTCGATCAGCCGTCCCTTACCGGCGTGCTGAACGCGCTCGAAACCGACGGCAGCGCGTGGGCGAACGAGACCATCGCCGCGTTGCGGCGCGCGTCCCCGACGAGCCTCGCGATTACGTTCGAGCTGTTCCGCCGCGGCGGCGAGCTCGATCTCGCACAGTGCCTCGAGATCGAGTACCAACTCGCCGTGCAGGTAGCCCGTACGCGCGAGTTTCAGGAAGGCGTGCGCGCGATGGTGATCGACAAAGACCGCACGCCGAACTGGAATCCGGCGCGCGTGGAAGATCTCCCGGGAAACCATCTCGCGGCGCTGTGGAGCAGCATCGATACGAGCAGAAACGAGCTTCGCCTAGCGTCTCCGTCAACACTGAGCCAAGAAAACATCACCTGAGGCGAGGAAATGTCACCCTGAGCCTGTCGAAGGGTGGTGCGGAGCCGGAACACGCTGCTCGCTGCGCACCATCCTTACGACAGGCTCAGGATGACATCGTGGCGATTCAGCACGTTGTGTCACGTTGATCGCGTGTCACGATGATCGCGCGTCACGATGATCGCGCATCACGATGGTGCGCGTTACGATGATTCCTCGGGGGTCAGGCGCTTCATCACGCCGTCCAGATCGGCGTACGACTCGACGATCGCGCGGTTGCGTGCGCTGATGAAACGTCGCTCCGTCGCGCCGTCGATCAGCGCGATGAGCGCGTCGTAGTAGCCGTCGACGTTCGCGAGGATGCACGGCGCGTCGATCAGCGACAATTGCACCCACGTGACGATCTCGAAGAACTCCTCGAACGTGCCGAAGCCGCCGGGCAGCGCGACGAACGCGTCCGACAAGTTCGCCATCATCTGCTTGCGCTCGTGCATCGACTCGACGACGCGCAGATCGACGCCGCTGTGCGCGACCTCGCGCTCTTCCAAGAACCGCGGGATGATTCCGATCACCTCGCCGCCGGCTTCGAGCGCGGCATCCGCCACCGCGCCCATCAGCCCGACGCGCCCGCCGCCGTACACGACGCCGATACCCGCGCGCGCCAGCGCCGCACCGAACGCCCGCGCGGTCGCAACGAAGCGCGGATCGTTTCCGCCGGAAGACCCGCAGTACACGCAGACGCGCATCGCGGTGGATTACGCCAGCGCCGCGACCTTTCCGCCTGCGCGTGCGACCGCTTCGCGGATCATCTCTTCCTGGAGCGCCGGAACTGCCCAGCGCGCTTGCGCTTCCGCTCCCAGCGTGTCGATCGGGTCGAAGTACAGGAACGACTGGCCCGGTTTGACGCTCGGCGCGCTGTAGACCACGATGCCGTTCTCGCGGTCGTAGTAGTCGAAGCTGTGCACGTCGCGCTTGCCGCCGCCGCCCGGCGCGTCGCAGATGAACAGCGGCGTGTTGAAGCCGGCGGTCGTGCCGCGCACCGCTTTTTCGAGGTCGATCGACGTCTGCACCGACGTGCGCATCTCTTCGACGCCCTTCACGAGGTCGTGCATGTAGACGTAGTACGGGTGTACGTTGATCCACGACAGGCGCTTCACCAGCGTCGTCATCCGCTGCACGTCGTCGTTCACGCCGCGGATCAGCACGCTCTGGTTGCGCACGGTGATGCCGCGCCTGAACAGCAGGTCCATCGCCTGCTTCGTGATCTCGGTGATCTCGTTGGGCGTGTTGAAGTGCGTGTGCAGCACCACGTCCTTGCCGAGCTTGCGGCCGTGGTCGACGACGTGCGTCAGCGCGTCGGCCCAGGCGTGGTCGGTGAGGATCTTCATCGGCATCACGGCGGGGCCTTTGGTGGCGAAGCGCATGCGGCGCACGTGCGGGATCGCGAGCAGCGCCTCACCGATCAGCGTGATGTTCTTCGGCGCGAGCTGGTACGTGTCGCCGCCCGAAATCACGATGTCCTCGATCTCCGGGCGCGAGGCGATGTACGCGAACGCGTCCTTCCACATGTCGGGCGTCTTGGCGACGTCCGCTTTGTCGACGCTCTCCGTGTCCGGGCCGATCGCGTACGAGCGCGTGCAAAAACGGCAGTACACCGGACATGTCTGCAGCGGCAGGAACAGCGCCTTGTCCACGTAGCGGTGCGTGAGGCCCTGCACCGGCGCGTCGTCCTGCTCATGCAGCGAGTCCAGCGTCAAGCGCGGATGGTCGGGCAGCAGCTTGGACGCGACGGGAATGAACTGGCGGCGGATCGGATCTTCGTACGGCTGCGTCCAGTCGATCGACGCGATCATGTACGGCGACACGCGCACGGCCATCGGCGCGCGGCGGAACCCTTCCTTCGCGTCTTCCAGGAACGTCGGGTCGACGATCTCGCCGATCGTCTCGAACAGCTCCTCGGGCGTCTTGACCGACTTCTTGCCCTGCCAGATGTGGTCGAGGAACGTCTTCTCGTCCACGTGCTCGTACGCGGGAATAGCGCGCCAGAACTCGCCTGCGCGCAGGTTGCGGTGCTCGAGCAGCGCCGGATCGACCGGCGGTTTGACGTGGTGGTTCACGAGGGTGAGGACTCCTGGAGCGGCCGCGCGCCGTAGCGCGCGGCGAAATACTCTTTGATCGCCGGATGATCGCGCAGCGTCTGCAGCGCGACGGCCGCGTGGCCCTTCGCGTAGCCGTTGCCGACCATCATGTTGACGTCTTTCCCCACGCCTTCCGCGCCCAGCGCGGCGGCCGTGAACGAGGTGGACATCGAGAAGAAGTACACCGTGCCGTCGTCCTTGCAGCACAGGATCGAAGCGAGCTCCGTACCGCTCACGTTGACGCAGTTCACCACCAGATCGGCGAGCAGCGGGAGCGCGTCGGGCAGCGTTTCGAGGATTGCGAGCGTGTCGCGCGCGTCGGCCACGGCGAGGTGGTCGACGTACCCGTGCTCGAGCAGCAGCTCGGCCGCGGGCGTCCCGGCGAACGGCACGATGCCGACCACGCGGCCGCCGGCGCCGACGCGTTCGCGCGCTTGCGCGCACGCGAGCATCCCGGACTTGCCGTCCGCGCCGATCACGCACACCGTCTGCCCCGGCTTCGCGAGACGTCGCACTTGGGCGGGCGCGCCGGCGACGTCCAGCACGGCCAGCGCGACGTCGGTCGGCAGGTCGTCAGGCAACCGCGCGTAGATGCCGCTCTCGAACACAATCGCCGTGCCGCGCACACGAATCTGCCCCGTGACCAGATCGACCGCGTCGATCGCCTCGAGCCGCAGCGGCGTGAGCGTCAGCGACACGAGCGACGCGATGCGGTCGCCGGCCGCGACGTCCTCGCGCGCGGCGAGCGACGAGCCGACCTCGGCGACGCGCCCGATGAACATGCCGCCGCTGCCCGTCACGGGATTGTGCTGCTTGCCGCGTTCTCCCACCGTCGCGAGAACCTGCGCAGCGATCGCGAGCGGGTCGCCCGCGCACGCGTCGCTGATCTGCTTGAACGACGCGGAGTCGACGTTGAGCGTCTCGACGTCGCACAGGATCTCGTTGGCGTACGCGCGCGGCGTGTTGTCCAGCTTCCAGGCGGCTTGCGGAAGCGCACCCTTCGGTTCGACGACGCGATGCGAGCCCAGCCGGCAACCGCTGCCGAGCGGCGCGATCAGGTGCGCGTCGTCGAGGATTTGCGTCATCCGAGCGCCTCGACGGGCAGCCCGCCCCGCTCGAAGGGCGTCGACAGCACGATCGTCGTGCGCGTGCGCGCGACACCGGGCACGCGCTTGATCTTGGTGAGGAAGTCGTCGAGGTGCGCGGTGGAGCGCGTCACGACTTTGAGCAGGTACGTCTCGTCGCCCGCGACGCTGTGGATCTCGAGAATCTCGGGGAACGCCTGCACCGCGGCGGTGAACGCGTCGTAGTCGAGGTCGGGCGCGCAGTACGCGCTCACGAACGCGGTGAGCTCGTAGCCCACGCGGTGCGCGTCGAGCTGCGCCGCGTAGCGCCGCACGAAGCCGCGCGTCTCGAGCCGCTTCACGCGGTCGTGGACGGCGGGCGGCTTCAAGTTCACCAGCGCGCCCAGTTCGGCGTAGGTGGAGCGGGCATTGCGCTGGAGCGCTTCGAGCAGGCGCAGGTCGATCCGGTCGAGCTCGGGGTGCCCGACCGTCGAGCGACCGTTCCGGGCCTCCATCGATTCGGGCTTTACGATCATAGACCAGCCATTTCTTCGGCTAACGCTCAATATCCTCGAAAGAATCAAGCCCCCGGCAAGCTCGCTACTCTGCCGGGAGCCGGTTCAGCCCGCCCTGCTCGTGCCCGTGGCGACCATCACATCGAGATCTCCGCGATTTGTATGTCGGTCCGAGGCGGTGCGAACATGTAGGCGGCGGTGTCGTCCAATGCGTCGCGGCTCGTCACCGAAAAACGGCGCGCTGCACGATGGATAGTTCGTCTGCGCTATACGGAGCGGAGTCGATGTCGAGTCATGCGCTCGCACAGAAAGATACCGGTAATATCCGTTCGCCAAGGTACGAAACCGTACCGACTTCACTATGTCAGCGCTGTACCATCGTTGTCTGATGTGGAGTGAGAGCAGACGTGAGCGCACGTGATTTCTCGGAGCGCGGCGATGAGCGTGATCTCCGAAGCTGAAGCCTGTTCGTGGTTGGGCCGGCGCGTTTCGCTCATCGCGACCGAGGGCGCAACGGCGACGGGGCGGCTGCAGCACGTATCATCGCGGAGTGCA
>JAXDMB010000108.1:0-16189 GCA_034666325.1 Vulcanimicrobiota bacterium | reverse complement strand
TCCGCGACGTCGCGCGGCTGTACGCGACGGCCAAAGCGGCGATCATCTTCTGGGGCATGGGCATCTCGCAGCACGTGCACGGCACCGACAACGCGCGCTGCCTGATCTCGCTCGCGCTCGTCACGGGCCAGATCGGCCGGCCCGGCACGGGGCTGCACCCGCTGCGCGGGCAGAACAACGTGCAGGGCGCGTCCGACATGGGCCTCATCCCGATGATGTTCCCGGACTACATGCGCGTCGACAACCCGGACGCGCGCGCCAAGTTCGAAGCGCTCTGGAACACCAAGCTCGACCCCAAAGCCGGGCTCACCGTCACCGAGATCATGGACGCCGTGCACGCGGACGTGATCCACGGCATGTACATCATGGGCGAGAACCCCGCGATGTCCGACCCGAACGTCGAGCACGCGCGCGAAGCGATGGCGAAGCTCGAGCACCTCGTCGTGCAAGACATCTTCTTCACCGAGACCGCGAGCTACGCGGACGTGATCTTGCCCGCGTCGGCATTTCCGGAGAAGACCGGGACGTTCACCAACACCGACCGGCGCGTGCAGCTCGGCCGCCAGGCGCTGGATCCGCCGGGCGAGGCGCGCCAGGATCTATGGATCATCCAGGAGATCGCCCGACGCGTCGGCCTCGACTGGCACTACGCGGGCCCGGCGGACGTGTTCGAAGAGATCCGCCGCGCGACGCCCAGCATGGCGGGCATCACGTGGGAGCGGCTCGAGGCCGAAGGATCGTGCACCTATCCGCTCGAGCACGAAGGCGATCCGGGCGAACCGGTGATCTTCATCGAGGACTTCCCGCGCAAGGGCGGCCGCGGGCTGTTCGCGCCGGCGGCGTACACGCACGCCGACGAGATGCCCGACACGGAATACCCGTTCATCTTCACCACGGGGCGGCAGCTCGAGCACTGGCACACGGGCTCGATGACGCGCCGCGCGAGCGTGCTCGACGCGCTCGAGCCCGATCCGGTGATCAGCGTGCACCCGGACGATCTCGCGAAGCTCGGCGTGGAGGCGGGCGGACCGATCACGCTGGAGTCGCGGCGCGGCGAGCTGACCGGCTACGCGCGCGCCGACCGCGGCATGCAGCGCGGCACGCTGTTCATGCCGTTCGTCTACAACGAAGCGGCGGCGAACCTGCTCACGAACGACGCGATCGACCCGTTCGGGAAGATCCCGGAGTTCAAGTTCTGCGCGGTAAAAGTCCGCAAGGGCGAGCGCGTGGCCGCGGCGGTTCTCTAGCATTTCTCAACGTATCCATTGATCCGCTCGGGATGATTCAATGTTTAGGTTCAGCTCGAAGCCTTATCAGGCGGGAGATTGAACCCAAACATTGAATCATGGACGATGGATAAACGTGTAGCGCAAGAACTGTGGCGGTGGGGCTCCGGGGAAAGCCCTGTCGGACACTTGCTAGCGGTCGCTCGCCGGGCGCGTGGTCTGAGCCAGGCGGAGCTGGCCGACCGGCTCGGCGTCACCAACGCGAACATCTCCCGCATCGAGCGCGGTTCAGACCTCAAGGTTTCGACGCTGGTCGACGTCGCGCGGGAGCTCAAGTTCGAGCCGTTGCTCGTTCCCAAGGAGCACCTGAGCTCGGTGCGCGCTCTCCTCGGCTCCTTGCAACACGACGACACCGCGCAACCGGAACGGCCGCGATTCGGCTGATGCCGGGAAGTGTAGGCGTGTGGCTCGGCGATACCAGGGTTGGAACGCTGACGAACATACCGGGCGATTACAACTTGTTCTCGTTCGCCGCAGACTTTCTCGACGACCCTGCCCGGCCGGTTCTGTCGCAATCACTGCTCAGCGAGAGCGGCGAATTGATTCGCGTCGTGCCGCGAACGCACACGATCGCGCCGCCGTTTTTCGCAAACCTCTTACCGGAAGAGCCGACGCTTCTGCGTTCGATCGTCGCACGACAGCGGCGGATCAACAAAGCGCGCGACTTTCCGTTCCTGCGCGCGCTCGGCGCCGATCTTCCGGGCGCCGTCATCGTTCGAGACCTCGATGCCCTGGATGAAGCCGAAGCCGACGCGATCGGCGGCGATACTCCGGACGGCATTCCGCCCGTCCGTTTCTCGCTCGCGGGAGTGCAGCTCAAGTTCAGCGCGAGCATGTTCGACGATCGCTTTCATGTGACGCAGAACGACGGCGACGAGCACTGGATCGTCAAGATGCCGACGAACGCGTATCCGCGGCTCCCCGAGAACGAGTTCGCGATGATGTCCTTGGCGCGAAGCATCGGGCTGAATGTGCCGCGAATCGAGCTGCGCGATCTCGATTCCGTCGTTGGTCTGCCCGCGAAGCTGCCGGGACTGCGCGGGGGCGAGCCGCGGCTGGTCTACGCCATCGAGCGGTTCGACCGGCGGCCGGGCGGACAGCGCGTGCACGTCGAGGACCTCAATCAGGTCGCCGGCCAGAAGCCCGAAGACAAGTACGAGCACAAGGCGACGCATTTCATAGGCAATGTCGTCGGCGCGTTGTGCGAACCGAGCGACGTCGACGAATTCATCCGGCGCGTCGTGTTCGGAATCTGCATCGGCAACGACGACATGCATCTCAAGAATTGGGCGATCGCCTATCCCGACCGCCGCAACGCGGCGCTTGCGCCGATGTACGATTTCGTGTGCTCGCGGGTCTACTTTCCGGAAGGTGAGCTCGCGCTCACCGTGGGCGGCACGCGCGACTCCGCCCGAGTCGACCTCGACACGATACGCGCGTTTGCGAGGCGCGCCGAGATTTCGGCAAAGCGCGCTACCGTGCTGGCCGGAGAAGTCGTGGAGAGGATCCGCTCGGCGTGGCCTCACGTGCGCGCGACGATCGGGGACGAGGAGCTCGTTGCCGCGCTCGAACGGCACTTCGCCGTCGTGCCGCTGATGCGCGGCCGCTGAGCCGACAGCGGCGCGCGCGTGCCTGGCCGCTGCATCGAAATGAAACGAGGCCCGTGCGCAGTGCACGGGCCTCGTTGCTTTTCCTCGCGCCGAGCGCGCTACTGGAAGAGCTTGATCGCGTTCTGAAGCGTCACGATGACGCCCCAGGCGAGCGGGATGCCCACCCAGACCCAGCCGAGGATCACTTGCCCCGTGTTGGCCGGCGTGGGCGCGGTCGCTTTCTGTGCCATGTTCGATACGCTCCTTACGCCGTCGCTTCAGCGAGCGTTGCTTTAGCGAAGTGCGCCTCGGTCACCGGCTTCACCAGCAGGTTGCAGATGAAGCCGACCACGAGCAGCCCCGCCATGATGTAGATCACGACCGAGTACGCATCGGCTTTCGCGACGCCGTGATCGAGCTGGTTCTGGCGAATGTAGTTCACCAGCACCGGACCGGCGACACCGGCCGCCGACCATGCCGTGAGCAGCACGCCGTGGATCGCGCCGACCTGCTGCGTGCCGAACATGTCACGCAAGTACGCGGGGATCGTCGCGAACCCGCCGCCGTACATGCTCAGGATGATGCCGTAGCCGAGCACGAACGGCACGATCGCGTGCAAGTGCCCGAACGTCGGCGTCAGCGCGTACAGCACCGCGCCGAGCGCGAAGAAGATCATGTACGTGCGCTTGCGCCCGAGGACGTCGGAGCTCGACGCCCAGAAGATGCGGCCGCCCATGTTGAACAGGCTCAGCAGCCCGACGAATCCGGCCGCCGCGGCGACGGTGACGCCGAACATCTCCTGGATCATCAGCGATGCTTGTCCGAGCACGCCGATGCCGGCGGTCACGTTGAGGAACAGCACGCCCCACAGCAGCCAGAACTGCGGCGTCTTGACCGCTTCCGTCATGGCGAGGCTGCGCGTGGTCATCATGCGCGCTGCGGCCGCTGCGACGGTCGGCGGCGTGTAGCCGGCGGGACGCCAGCCGGGGGCCGGCAGCCGGACGAGCAGCGAACCAACGATCATGTACGCGAAGTAGATGATCGCCATCGTGATCATCGTCGGCGCGACGCCGTTGGACGTCGGGGAGCTGTAGTGTTTCATCAGGGTGACCGCTAGCGGCGCTCCGATGAGCGCGCCGCCGCCGAAGCCCATGATCGCGGTGCCGGTCGCCAACCCGGGCCGGTCCGGAAACCATTTGATCAGCGTGGAGACGGGCGAGATGTAGCCGATGCCCAGCCCGCAGCCTCCGATCACGCCGTAGCCGAGAAAGACGATCGGCAGGTTGTGAATGGAGACACCGAAGCCGGCCACGAGCAAACCGCCGCAGAACAGGACCGCCGCGGCGAACATCGCCATGCGCGGTCCCACGCGTTCGACCCAGCGCCCGAACACCGCCGCCGAGAGGCCCAGAAAGACGATCGCCAGGCTGAAGATCCAGCCGAGATCCGTGATGGACCAGTCGCCGGGGGTCGTGGAGATGGCCTTCACGGTCGCCGGCGGACACGCGCTCTGCATCGAGCACAGCAGTTGGGCCATCGGCTTGTTGAACACGCTGAACGCGTACGCTTGGCCGATGCACAAGTGGATGCAGAGGGCAGCGGGCGGGACCAGCCACCGGCTGAAGCCGGGTCCCGCAATCGAATGGGAACGGTCGAGAAAGGCCGCCAATGTGATCTCCTCTGCGCCCATAGCGGGCGCGGTCTCGCCCTAGTGCGACTTTCGTACGAAGGGAGGGCGGTCGTGACCTGCGTCACCCGAACGGCTCGTGGGTAGCTGGACCTCGTGAGCGCGGAGAACGGGTTCTTCACCGACGTCACGCTCTGCATCGGGTGCAAGGCGTGCGAGGTGGCCTGCAAGCAGTGGAACGAGCTTCCCGCGGACGGCTACGCGTTCTCCGGCAACTCGTACGACAACACGGGGCGGCTGTCGGGGAGCACCTGGCGGCACGTCGCGTTCGTCGAGCAGATGGACCGCGTCGACCCGGCCGCGTCGCGCTGGATGATGATGTCGGACGTGTGCAAGCACTGCACGAATGCCGGCTGCCTCGAAGCGTGCCCCACCGGCGCGATCGTGCGCAACGAGTTCGGCGACGTGTACGTGCAGCCCGACGTGTGCAACGGCTGCGGCTACTGCGTGCCGTCGTGCCCGTTCGGCGTCGTCGCCGTGCAGCCCGACGCCGGCGTCGCGCAGAAGTGCACGCTCTGCTACGACCGCCAGAAGGACGGCCTCGAGCCCGCGTGCGCGAAGGCGTGTCCCACCGACTCGATCACGTTCGGCCCGGTCGAGGAGCTGCGCGCGAAGGCCGAGGCCCGCGTCGCGAAGCTGCGCGGGGAGGGCCGCGAGGCGCACCTCTACGGCGTGGACGGCGCGGAGACGCGCGACGTCGGGCCGCTCAACGCGTTCTTTCTGCTGCCGGACCGGCCGGAGGTGTTCAACCTGCCGCCCAAGCCGGTGCTGCCGTCGACGTTCCAGCCGGCCGCGTACGCCTCGGGACTCTTGGGTGCCCTCGCGCTGGCGGCGGTCGGCCTCGCGGTGTTCCGCGGCGCCGGGCCGCCCGCGTAGTGGACTCGCCCGCGAGCTCGGACCAGCCCCAGAAGCACGGCGCGCAGTACGGCGCCGCGGGCACCTACTCGCCCGACGCGGTCGCCGCGTCGATGCAGCGCGGGGACGGCGGGTTCGGCCGCGACCAGCAGACGTACTACGATCATCCCGTCCTGCGCAAGGCGCACTGGAAGTGGGAGATCGTCACCTACTTCTTCGCGGGCGGCATCGCCGCGGCGAGCTCGGCGCTGGCGGCGCTCGCGGCGCGCGGCGGCGATCCCGACGACGCGCAGCTCGTGCGCAACGGCCGCTATACCGCGCTCGCGGGCGCGGCCGCAAGCGGCGTGCTGCTGGTGAAGGATCTCGGGCGCCCGGAGCGCTTTCTCAACATGCTGCGCATCGCGAAGCTGAAGTCGCCGATGTCGGTGGGCGTGTACGCGCTCAGCACGTTCTCGACCAATGCCGGGCTGCGCGCGCTCGAGCAGCTACACGCCGACGGCGTGCTGCCGTTCGGCGCGCCGGGCTGGATCGCGAAGCCGCTGCGCGTGCTCACCGGCGCACCGTCCACGGCGCTCATGGCGTCGTACACCGGCGTGCTGCTTTCGGCGACCGCGATTCCCGTGTGGTTCACCGGCCGCCGCCACATCCCGGCGATCTTCGTGTGCTCCGCCGCGTCGACCGGAGCCGCCCTGCAGAACGCGCTGTTGGCGCTCACCGGCGGCTCGCCGCGCACCGCGAAGAAGCTCGAAGTCGTCGAGCTCATCGCGTCGATCGCGGAAGCGGCGCTGCTGCTGCACTGGGCGCGCACGGCCGCAGACAGCGCGAAGCCGCTGTTCACCGGCGCACGCGGCGCGAAGCTCAAGACATATACGCTGGGACTCGGCATCGCGCTGCCCGCGCTGCTGATGCTGCCGTCGGTGCTGTCGCGCGAGCGCCCGGCGAAGCACCACCGCCTGCGGACGCTATTCGCCGCCGCGTGCGCGCTCTACGGCGGCTACGTGCTGCGCGAAAGCGTGGTCTACGCGGGCCGCGACTCGGCCGACGACCCGCGCGCGTACTTGCGCCATCCGGAATAATAAACGCGCCGGGCCGGCGCAACCGCTAAGGGCGCGCTACTCGGCGTCCCCGAGCGCGACCTTTCGCTCGTACTCGAACCATGCGCGGCTGCGGTCACCGGCCCACGCGCACGACAGCGTGCCGTCGGGGCGAAACACGAGCGTCGTCGGGAACACCATGCGGCCGTTGCGGTAGATCGAGCGCACTTTCTTGTCGTAGCGGTCCATCGCGATCGGGTACGGGATCTCGAACTTCTTGCGGTACTTGCGGACGTCGTTGTCTTCTTCGCCGACGTCGACGCCGATCACCGCGGTGTCGCCCACGTGCGCGCGCGCGAACGCGACGACGTGCGGCTGCTCGTCGCGGCACGGCTCGCACCAGGTGGCGAACACGTTGACGAACACGACGAGGCCGCGGTATGCGGTGAGCTTGAAGTCCGGCCCGTCGAGCACGTCCGACATCCACTCGATCGGGCGGTGCTCCGGAATCGTCACGACGCCGTTCGCGCCATGGACGTGCGGCTTCTTGGCCGCGCCCGGTTTCGCGGAGCCGTCCGGCTTGGGGGACGCCGGCGGTGCGCCCGACTCGGCTTTCGAGGACTCCGGCTGCGTCGACGATTCCGCTTTCGGCGCTGCCTGCGGCGTGGGAAGCTCGTCGGGTCGCGCAACGGCCGGTACCCCGCCGAGCAAAGCAGCCGCGCCGAGGACGAAATGCACCCGCTGAATCACGTCACGGAAATACGGCGCGCGCCACGACGATCCCCAGCAGGACCGCCGCGACGCCCGCGATCACGCTGCCGAAGCCGTACCAGAGGCTCTGCATGCTCAACGCGTCACGGCTGAGCGCGTACGTCTCGTAGGCGAATGCCGAGAACGTCGTGTAACCGCCCAGAATCCCGGTCGCCAGGAACAGCCGGGCGTAGGGATTCAGCCCGATGCGCGATTGGGCGAGCTGCAGCACGATCCCGATCGCGAACGCGCCGCTGACGTTCACGGCGAACGTGCCCCACGGAAAGCCGGGCCCGACTCGCTGCAAGAACCACACGCCGACCAAAAACCGGAACACCGAACCGGCCGCGCCGCCGATCGCGACCGCGCCGATCGCAGCCCACTGGTTCACGCTACGCTCCCGTCACCGGCGTATCAGCACCACACCGGCAACCAGCAGCAGCGCGCCCACGATGCGCGCCGCGTCCGCCGGGTGCTTGGGGACGCCGAACCATCCGAAGTTGTCGAACGCGAGCGACGCGACCATCTGCCCGAGCACGAACAGCGCGATGACCGCCGCCGTGCCGAGGCGCGGCAGCAATAGGATGATGATCACGACGTACACCGCGCCCAGCGGCCCGCCCATCCACGACCACCACGGCGTCGCCTGGATCGCCGCGCCGGGCGGCGCGGGATCGCGCGCAGCAAGCACGACGAGCGCCATCGCGATCGCGCCGCCCACGTAGCTCGCGAGCGCCGCCCAGTTCGGCGAACCCAGTCCCGTTCTCAAGCGCGCGTTGACGCTGGCCTGCATCACGAAGCTCACCCCGGCCACGACCGCCAGCAGCGCGAACGTTCCGAACTGAACCGCTTGCCGCATGCGAAATGCCGACCTCAGCGCTCGGGCGAACTAGTGCAGTTGACCGGTTGCGCTTTCGGACGTTCCTGCGCCTGCGCCGCGTTTGAACACGGCGAAGAGCAGCACCAGCGAAGGGATCAGCACGACCGCGCCGCACGCGGCCGCGATCAGAAACGCTTCGAGCATCGCGGGCGACGACGCCGCGGACTCGAGCGTCCAGCGGCCGGGGACCAGCGCCGGAAACTGCGCGCCGAACCAGCCGCCGAGCACGGCCAGAACCTCGGCGCCGACCGCGACGCGTGCGAGACCGTCACGGTGTCGCGCCACGAGCAGCATCACCACGACGCCGAGCAGCAGCGCCGCGGCGATCGCGATGCGCGCGGCCGGTCCGGTGAGTGCCGCGTAGAACGACGGCTCCGCGCCGCGCGCGAGCAGCGCCGGAATGATGCCCGCGATCCACACCGCGAGCGTCGCGCGGATCGCGCGGCGGCGGAAGTCCTCGCGCAGCGCGCTGTCGTTCGTTTCACGCAGCAGGAACACGGCCGCGACCTGCGCGCACAGCGTGACGGCGAACAACCCCACCGACAGCGCGAACGGCGACGTCCAGGCATAGCGGCCCGTCGCGAGCGCACCTGCCGCGTCACCGAGAAAGAACGGCGCGACGATCGACGACGCGCCGAACACGAGCGTCCACGAGCGCGCGAGCGTCACGGCGTCGGACGCGTGGTTGCGGAACACGAACGCGGCGCCGCGCAGCACGATGCCGACGAGCGCGAGCGTGAGGGGAGCGTTGAGGTTCGTCGCGACGTCGGCGAACGCGGGCGGGAAGCACGTGAACAGCGTGACGATCGCGAAGATGAGCCACACGTGGTTTGACTCCCACACCGGTCCGATCGCGTTGGAGATCGCGTCGCGCTGCGCGTCGCGCCGCGGGCCGCTCGCGAGCAAGTCCCACACGCCGCCGCCGAAGTCCGCGCCGCCGAACACCGTGTACAGCGCGATCGCGGCGAGCACGACGAGCGCCGCGCCGAGAACCGGCGTCACGAGGCGCTCCGCGCGATGTCGGTGCGCTCGCCGCCGCGCGGTTTCGTGCCGACGCGGCGCAGCAGCCACCAGCACGTCGCGGCGAGGACCACGTACACGAGCGAGAAGCCGTAGAACTGCACGTCCAGGCCGGGCGCGATCGTCACCGCGTCGCTCGTGCGCAGCAGCCCGCGCGCGATCCACGGCTGGCGCCCGAACTCCGTCACGAACCAGCCGGCTTCCATCGCGAGCACCGATACCGGGCCGCAGAGCGCGATTCCGATGAGCAGCCAGCGGGGCGCGGCGCGTTTGCGCAGCGCTGCGATCGTCCACGCGATCGCGACGAGCAGCAGCAGCGACGCGCTGCCCACCATCGTGTCGAACGAGTAGTGCACGGCGGCGACCGGCGGCCGGTCGTTTTCGGGAATGCGGTCGAGGCCTTTCACCTCGGCGTTCGGATCGAACGCGACGAGCAGGCTCAACCCGTTGGGAATCACGATGCCGTAGCGCACGCCGTCGTTGCCGACGATGCCGCCGACCGTGATCGGTGCGTTCCGCTGCGTCTTGAACAGCGCTTCGAGCGACGCGAACTTCGCCGGCTCGTTGTCGGCGTCGAAGCGCGCGATCACGTCGCCGACGATCCACTGCAGCGGGATCGCGATCGCGGCGACGATCATCGCGATGGTGAGCCCGGCGCGCACCTGGTCGCGCCGGTCCTCCGCGGTTTTCCGCAGCAGCGCGAACGCGCACACGGCGGCGGCGCCGAAGCCGGTAACGACGTACGCGGCGATCGTCGTGTGCAGCACTTCGACGGCCCACGGCGGACTCAGCATCGCCGCGATCGGGTGCACGTCGACCACCTTGCCGTTCTCGAGGCGAAACCCGGCCGGCATGTTCATCCACGCGTTCGCTGTCGTGACGAACGCGGCCGACACCGCGCCGCTGATCACGATCGGCAGGCCGCTGAGCCAATGCGCGCGCGGGCTCAGCCGGTCCCAGCCGTAGAGATAGAGCCCGATGAAGATCGCCTCGATGAAGAACGCGAACCCTTCGAGCGAGAACGGCAAACCGATGATGCCGCCGGCGTAGCGCATGAACACCGGCCACAGCAGCCCGAGCTCGAACGACAGGATCGTTCCCGACACCGCACCGACCGCGAACAGGATCGCCATGCCTTTCGACCAGGTGCGCGCGAGGTCGTAGTAGGCACGCTTTTTGGTGCGCAGCCAGAGGCCTTCGGCCATGACGACCAGCAGCGGCAGCCCGACGCCCAGCGCGGCGAACACGATGTGGAACGCGAGCGACGTGCCCATCTGCGCGCGTGCGGCGATCACCTGGTCCATCGACCCGATCGTACTCCGAATTCCGGCGGCGCCTCCCGACTACGGTCGAGCCGCCTACTCCGGTCGTACCCGCTCAGCGAACGGTCGCGTCGCCATGCGGCGCCTCGCTTGGCGGCGACAGCGCCTGGGCCGGCCCGGTGTCAGCGGAAGAGGCCGTACGGCGGCGGCGCCGCGCGGGCGCCTTTGACCGCGTGCCACAGGATGTCGTTCATCTCACCCGGGTCCACGCGGTCGGCGGCGGAGAGATCGAGGCGCGCGCTGTCCGAAGCGCGGTACGCGCGGCGCAGGTTCTTCGCGTTCAGATCGATTTGCGCGGGAAGCGCGTCGAACGGCTGCAGTCGCGGCGTCGTGCGGAACGCCGCGGTGAGCGGCAGCGCGCCGGCGTCGTATGCCGACATCGGGGGCAGGTCGAGGAGGATCTCGATCGTGCGCAGCACGGACGCTTGCGTGTACGCCGCGTGCTGCAAGCCGCCGGCGGCGTACGGCGAGATCAGCCAGAACGGCGCGCGCTGCTCGTCGACGTGGTCGGGGCCGTTCTGCGCGTCGTCCTCGATCACGAAGATCGCGGTGCTCGGCCAGTCGGGCGAGTGCGATATCGCGTCGACGAGCCGGCCGACGGCCAGGTCGTTGTCGGCGACCATCACTTGCGGCGTGGACTTGCCTTCCTGCGTTCCGCTCGTGTGGTCGCGCGGAAAGCGCACGATCTCGAGCTGCGGCAGCGTGCGCGTGCGCTCGTACGCGTCGAACTCGCGCTTCCACTCCGTGAAACGGTCCACGTCGGGAATCGACATGCTGAACGTCGCGAAATCGCGGTCGGTGCGCGAGCGCAGCGCGTCGTCGAATACCGCGACCGGCGTCGCCTTCGCGGCGCCGGCGGTCACGAACTCGCCGTAATTGCGCAGCGAAATACCGTGCGCGGCGGCGACGTCCCACAGATAGCCGGCATGCGGCGCGGACGCTTCCGCCGCGTCCTCGAAATCGTACGGGCCGCGGCGGTTCGCGTAGTTCGGGGGCCACATCTTCTCGAGATAGTCGTTCGCGAACGCGGCGGTCGCCCAGTTGTGGCCGTCGGCGCTGACGTGCGCGTTCTCGAAGAAGCGGTCGAACACGCCGAAGCGCCGTGCGAGCGCGTGCTGGTTGGGCGTGATCTTCGCGCCGAACAGCACGAGACGCGGGTCGCCGTCGGCGCTCGGGATATCGCCCAGTACTTGGTCGTACGAGCGGTTCTCCTTTATGACGTACACCACGTGGCGGATCGGACCGTTCGCGCGAACGACGTCGCTCGGCGGAATCGCTTCGTGCTGCGCGAGCGCGGTGACGTCGCGCAAGCCGCTCGCGAGCGCGGCGTCGTCCGGGATCGCGATGCGCCGGATCGAGCCGGTGAGCTGGTTGGCGACGTACTGCGGCTCCGCCGTCTCCATCGCGATCGGGTAGGCGCGCAAGCGCGGGTTCGCGTGGCTCGACTCGCCCTTGCCGTTCGCGATGAACAGCACGCCGTGCGCGCGGTCCACCGCCACCGCCGTGGGATACCAGCCGGCCGCGATCGCGCCGAGCGGTGCGAGCCCGTCCGCGCTCGTTCGGAAGACAGCGATCGCGTTCGCCGCGCCGCAAGAGACGTAGAGGCGGTCCCCGTCCAGCGCCAGCGCGTTCGGCGACGCGCCCACCGCGTCGCGCTGCGCGAACGGCACCGGCACGCGGGTGATGACGCGCTCGGTCGCGAGATCGATCACCGCGACGTCGTCGTCGTCGCTGTCCGCGACGTACATGCGGCGCCCGTCGCTCGCGAGCGCGACCGGGTGCAAACCGACCGCCATCTGTCCGCGGACGGCGCGCGCGGCGACGTCCACGACGTCGACTTGCGAGACGCCGCGGTCGGCGACGTAGAGCGTCTTGCCGTCGGACGAGAACGACAGCGCGGCGGGATGGCGTCCGACGGCCACGCGGCCGACGATCCGCTCCGCGGCCGGGTCGACAAAAACGACGCGGTCGCCGAGATCGCCCGCGGCGGCGAGCATTCCGCCCGGCGCGCGCGCCAGCGCCGCGGGAAAGAACGGCAGCGGCAGCGAGACGTTGCGATCCACCTTGCCGGTCGCCGTGTCGACGTGCGCGAGCTGTTCTTGAAACGATCCGGCAACGTTCACCCACACGCCATCGCCGTCAACGTCGCGCAGAGGAACGCCGAATGCGGCCGACAGCGGGATGGAGCGAATCTCGCGCAGCGTGGCGGCGTCGAGCACGCGCAACGCCGGTTTGCGGTACCCGGCCTCCAGCTCGATCACGCGCGTGCCATCATGCGACATCACGATCGCCTGCGGCATCGTACCGACCGTCGCGACCGCACCTTCCGGACCGCGAATGCGCCAGCCCGTCGGCAGCGTCGTCACGCCGGGCGCGGCGATGACGGCGGTCGCAACAATGAGCACGCCCGCCGCGACCGCGGCGATGGAACGAGCGCTCGTCGATCGTATCATTACGACTACGGCCGCTGAGACGCCGGCCCGGCGGCCATGTGGAGCGCGCAACGTGTGTGTTGATTCCCGTCCAACGGCATCATGACGATGCGTCCTCCGTGCGGCGCGAGCGGCCGACCGCCATGACCACCACGCGCGGCGCCAGCGTGACGACGAGCGCGACGGTGATGAGGAAGAACGCCGGATGAACGTAGGCGAGATCGTCGTGCGGGATCGCGCGGCAGCCGATGTTCGTTCCCGCCATCGCCATGCAGAACAGCCCGTACGCGAGCTGCAAGCGGTGCTGCGGATCCACCGCGCGCGGGAAGAACGAGCGCCGGTGCTCCGGTTGCCACCACCACAGGATGGGAACGGCCAGCGCAAGACAGATCGCGCCGCTGACGACGCCCCAGGTGAGGTCGAACGCGCGCGAACCCTCGATCCATTCCCAGCCCACGGTGCGGTCTTACCCCTCGATCTTCGAGAAGTCGGCGACGGCGCCGGGAGCGGAGCGAATCCCGGAAAGCAGCCGCAAACGGTTGGCGCGCAGCGCCGGGTCGTCCGCGTTCACCGTGACCTCGTCGAAGAACACGTCGACGAACGGGCGCAGCCGCGCGAGCGCGCCCATCGCGCCGGCGAAGTCCTCGCGCGCGGCCTGCTCGGCGATCTCGTTCGTCGCGCGCTTCAGCTCGGCGTCGAGCTGCTTTTCTTCTTGCTGCTGCAACAGATCGGCGGCGATCGGTCCGTCGTAGCTTTGTTTGTCCTTGCGTTCTTCCACGCGCACGATGTTCGAAGCGCGCTTGTACGCGCTCAGCAAATTCGCGCCGTCCGGGCTGGCGAGAAACGTGCTCAGCGCGTCGACGCGGGCGAGCAGCCGGACGAGATCGTCCTCGTCGCGCAGGCTGAACACGGCGGAGATCAGGTCGTGCCGCACGCCGCGCTCGCGCAGATACACCTTCAGCCGATCGGCGAAGAAGTCGAGCAGCTCGGCTGCGAGCTCGCCGGGCGCCGTGCCGGCGTCTCGCACGAACGCGGGTTGCTGCTTGGCGTAGAGATTGTGCGCGAATGTAATCGCCCCGGCGAGACCGGCGCGCAAACGGTTTTCGACGATCAGCCGGATCACGCCGAGCGCGGCGCGCCGCAGCGCGAACGGATCGCGCGAGCCCGTCGGCTTCTCGCCCACAGCGAAGAACCCGACCAGCGTGTCGAGCTTGTCGGCAAGCGCGACCGCGACGGAGAACGGCGCGGACGGACAGCGGTCGTTTGGGCCGAGCGGCGCGTAGTGCTCGCCGATCGCGTCCGCGACGCGCGGATCCTCACCGTCCGCGAGCGCGTAGTACCGGCCCATCTTGCCCTGCAGCTCGGGAAACTCGCCGACCATCCCGCTCACGAGATCGGCCTTGCACAACAACCCCGCGCGCCCCACGAGCGGTAGCTCCACACGATCGACCAGAAGCCGCTCCGAGCTTGCGGAGTCGCCGGCGCGTACGCGCTGCGCGATTTCGGGCGCGAGCTGTTCCAGACGCTGCGCCTTGTCGCCGATCGTGCCGAGCTTCGCGTGGAACACGAGGTTGTTGAGCTTCGGCACGCGCTCGGCGAGCGGCGTCTTGAGATCCTGCTCCCAGAAGAACTTCGCGTCCGACAAGCGTGCGCGCAGCACGCGCTCGTTGCCCGCGACGACGGCCGCTCCACCGTCTTTGGCATCAATGTTCGCGACCACGATGAAGCGCGGCGCAAGCGCGCCGTCCGCGGTTTCGAGCGCGAAGTACTTCTGGTTCGCGCGCATCGTTGCGGTGAGCACTTCGCGCGGCACGTTCATGAACTGCTCGTCGACCGACGCCGCGAGCGGAACCGGCCATTCCACGAGCCCGGACACTTCGTCCAGCAGCGCCGGATCGTCCGCGACGCGGAGGCCTTCCGCGGCCGCGAGCGCTGCGATGCGCTCGGCGATGACCGTCCGGCGCTCGCGCGCGTCGAGCACGACGTGCGCGTCGCGCAGCTTGCGCGCATACTCCTCGAACGATGCAACCGCGATCGGGTCCGGTGCATGAAAGCGGTGGCCGTACGTGACATCGTTCGCACGCAGATCATAGTCGCGCAACGCGACATCGACCACCGCGCGGTCGAAGATGCACAGGATGTTCTGCAGCGGACGCACCCACCGCATCGTGCCGCTGCCCCAACGCATCGACTTCGGCCACGCGAACGATTCGATCACCGCCGTCACGACGTCACGCAGCACCTCAGCGGTGCCGCGCCCGGGAATGTTGCGGCTGAGATAATAGTAATCGGCACCGCCCACCGTGCGAACCTCCGCACCGTCCAGCGTCGCGAGCCCGGCGGACTTCATGAAGCCCTCGAGCGCGCGCTGCGGCGCGCCGACGTGCGGCCCTTTACGCTCCTCCACGACATCCGGCTGCCGCTGCGGCAACCCGTCGACCACGAGCGCCAGACGCCGCGGCGTCACGAACGCCTCCGCGCGCGAAAACTCCAGCCGTTCCTCCGCGAGGCGCGCCGTGACGCTCGCGCGCAACTGCTCGGCGGCGGCAGCCTGCATCCGCGCGGGAATCTCTTCGGAGAACAGCTCCAGCAGAAACTCGGCCATCGGTCGGCTCAGCGAAGCGCGGCGCTGCGCGCGAGCCAGCTCTCGCAGCACGCTTTCGCCAGCGCGCGCACGCGGCCGATGTACGCCTGGCGCTCGGTCACGCTGATCACGCCGCGCGCGTCGAGCAGGTTGAACGTGTGGCTCGCGGTGATGCACTCATCGTACGCGGGCAGCGGCAGATCGCGCGCGAGCAGCGCGTTGCACTCCGCCTCGGCGTCCGCGAAATGGGCGAACAGCCGGTCGGTGTTCGCGTACTCGAAGTTGTAGGCGGAGAACTCGCGCTCGCTTTCGAGGAACACGTCGCCGTACGTGATGCGCTCGGCGCCGGTGCGGCCGTTGTAACTCAGATCGTACACGTTCTCGACGCCCTGCACGTACATCGCGAGCCGCTCGAGCCCGTACGTGTACTCCACCGACACCGGATCGCACTCGATCCCGCCCATCTGCTGGAAGTACGTGTACTGGCTGACCTCCATCCCGTCACACCAGACCTCCCAGCCCAGGCCCCACGCGCCCAGCGTCGGGCTCTCCCAGTCGTCCTCCACGAAGCGAATGTCGTGCACGAGCGGATCGATGCCGATGCGCCGCAAGCTCTCCAGATAGAGCTCCTGCGCGTTGGGCGGCGACGGCTTGAGAATAGCCTGGAACTGATAGTAGTGCTGCAGCCGGTTGGGATTTTCGCCGTAGCGCCCGTCGGTGGGACGCCGCGAGGGCTGCACGTACGCCGCG
>JAXDMB010000107.1:0-7376 GCA_034666325.1 Vulcanimicrobiota bacterium | reverse complement strand
CAGAACAATCAGGCGAACAGCTCGCTGTGCACGCAGTTCGTCACGCCGCTGCCCTGCGGCATCGGGCCCGACAACGGCAACTCCGGCAGGTTCCAGTTCATGTACGGCACGGTGCAGTCGCTCATCGGGCAGACCGCGATTGCGCTCACCGGCTACGTGAACGACAACCGCAACCTCACCAACGACCTCAACCGCTACGTGCAGGTGGTGTGCGATCCGGCGTCGCCCGCGACGTTGGGCTGCTCGCCCGCGGGCTCGGTCAGCACGCAATTGCGGCCGTTCGCGTCGCAGAGCTCGTCGCTCGCGCGCGGTTTGGCCGCCAGCGCGACGCTGACGCGCGACAAGCACACGTTCACGCTGTCGGGCTCGACGTACGCCGGCATAACGAGCTCGACGCCGCTCGTCGACACGAGCGGTTTCGTGCGCGCGTCCACCTTCGCCACCGCGTCGCGCCAAGTGCAGCTCGCGGACTCCTTCAAGGTGAACGACAAGCTCACGCTCGGCCCGAATCTTTCGTATGCCGGAACCACCGGCGCGGGGTCGTCGCTGCTCGCCGGTTTCAGCGCCGCGTGGCGGCCCACCGGCAACGACTCGTACAACGCGTCGCTGTCCGTCGGCAGCTCGCAGCCGGCGAACGGTCTCGTGCGTTCGTTCAGCGATCCGTACGCCGCGCGCGTCAACTGCCTCGCCGGCACCGCGCAGGTGAGCGGTCCGGGCGATCTGCCCGGCCACCAGTCGGCGCTGAGCTACGACGCGTCGTGGACGCACTCGTGGTCCAAGGGCCAGTTCTCGCTGAGCACCTACCGCCAGACGCAGTCGGGCCAGCTCGTCGGCGCGCTCGTCACCGCGCAGAGCCTCGGTCTGAACGACCCGAGCAATCCGTTCGCGAGCGCGTACTTCCAAGCGATCAACGGCTACTACTCGAACGTGTGCGGCGTCGCGAGCACGCCCAACGTGTACGTGCAGCAGCAGATCGGCGGCACGACGCGGCTCTATCAGGGCTACACCGCCACGGGCCGCATCGGCATCGGCAAGAACGTCGTCGTGATTCCGTCGTACTCCACCACCGTCGCGTCGGTGACGGCCGCGGACTCGCGCTACATCGGCCTCGACAGCACGCTGATTCTCGGCGAGCAGATTCCCGGCCGCCCGCTGCACACCGGGAACCTCACGATCGACGCGCTGCAGCCGTGGAGCGGCATCGAGTTCCTCGCGAACGCGCGCTATGTCGGCGCGAACAACGCGCAGCGCCTCGCGCCGTACACGATCGTCAACGCGGGCTTGTCGCACAGCCTCGGACTCGGGCGCATCACCGTGTTTGCGTCGAACCTGTTCAACACGGAGTCGGGCAACTTCTCGACGCTCCAGTACGCGCAGCCGATCATGCTGAGCGGCGGCGGCACGCTGCTGCAGGCGGCGAATCCCAACCCGCCGCGCCAGTACACCGTGACGTACTCGTTCAACACCGGCGCGCGCGCCGGCGCGGGCTTCTCGCGCGGCTCCGGCGCGCGCGGCGCGCAAACCGCGGCGGCAGCCGGCGCGCAGAACCAGCAGCCGCGCGGCCTCGGCTTCGGGCGGCTCAACTTCATCCCGCCGCCGCCGGGCGTCGACCCGCTCACCGTCGCGGCGACCCGGACGGAATGCACGGCCGATCTCAAGCCCGAGGCGCAGAAGGTCCTCGCGTCGATCGGCGCCGCCGCGACCGCGTTCGCGGCCGGGCAGCCGCTTCCGGCGGTCGAGGGCATAACGGTGACGACGCACGGCGACCCCAAAGGCACGTGGTATCTGGGCCTGGGGCCGAACATTCCGCAGAGCGTGCTCGACAAGGTGCGCGCGGCGCGGACCGCCGACGGCGGCGCTGCCGGCGGCGGACGCACGCGGACACCGGGTGGCCCGGGCGGACCGGGCGGACCGGGCGGCGAGGGCGGTCCCGGCGGCACGCCGGGCGCCTTCCAAGAGCGGGTGACCGCGGCGTCGCCCGACAGCCAGCAGCGGCAGCAGCAGTTCACCCCGCCGCCCGAGCTCACCGCGGCGCTCCTGCCGCTGCGCGCCGTCGCGTCCTGCTCGTACGGCACCGTCCTGACCACCACCGACGCCAAGGCGAAGGGCTACGACGTCCAGCCGGGCGTTCAGGTGGCGGCGTCCCCGGCGCCTTCGACCAGCCCCGGCGCGGCGGCAGCGGCCGGCGCAGCGACTGCACCCGGCGCAGGCACTGCACCGGGCACGCCAACGGCGCCGGGGTCCGGACGTCGTGCTCGTTCGACGGCCTCACCCGCTCCCGGCGCGAGTCCCGCTCCGGGCGCCAGCCCCGGTCCGGATGGGAGTCCGGGGCCCGGCGCCGGGCAGCGGCGCGGCGGCGGCTTCGGCGGCAACGCGTTCTACTACGCACCGGGGATCGGACTGTTCGTCGTCCGGCCGCCCGATCTCGGAACCGGCGGCGGGAGCGTCAAACAGTAGCACGATGGCAACAACAGCACCTCGGGTCGTCGTCATCGACGACGAGCGCCACCTCCGCGACCTGCTCGAGCTCGGCCTCGCCGAAGACGGTTTCGAGGTGCGCAGCGCGCCCGACGGCAGGACGGGGCTGCAGCTCGTGCGCGACTGGCGCCCCGACGCGATCGTGCTCGACGTCATGCTCCCGTTCGTCGACGGGCTCGAGCTGTTGCCGATGCTACGCCGGATCACCGAAGCGCCGATCCTGATGCTCAGCGCGAAGGCCGACACCGACGACCGCATCACCGGCCTGCGCCGCGGCGCGGACGACTACATCTCCAAACCGTTCGAGATGTCGGAGCTCGCCGCGCGGCTGCAATCCGCGCTGCGGCGGCCGCGGCTCGAGCAGCCGTCGATCGTCGCGTATGCGGATTTGACCATCGATCTGGACCGGCGCGACGTGAAGCGCGGCGAGAGCCGCATCGACCTCTCGGCGCGCGAGTACGCGCTGCTGCTCACGTTCGTGCGCAATCCCGAGCGGGTGTTCACGCGCGACCAGCTGCTCGACCTCGTGTGGGGCACCGACCGCGACGTCGGCCCCGGCGCCGTGGAGACGTACGTGTCGTACCTGCGCGCGAAGATCGACGCGAGCTTCGAGCCCAAGCTGATCCGCACGATCCGCGGCGCGGGCTACGCGCTGCGCGCACATTGAGGCAGCGGTGATGGAGCGAGCGCAGCCCGGGGCGGAGCGCCGTTAAAATGTTCACGTCGTTTGCGCGGCGTCTCACCGGGTGGTACGTCGTCTCGGCGACCGTGATGGTGGTTGCGCTCCTCATGGCGGTCGCGGTGGTGGGCCTGGTGATGTACGTCCGCATGGTGCAGGACGGAATCGACGCCGATGCGCGCGAGGCGCAAGCCTTCTCCGTCCGCGCCGAGGCGCGCGGCCAGAAATTCCAAGACGCCGCGATCGAGCTGCAGAACCGGCTCGCGCGCTCCGGCATTCGCATGCTGGCCACCGGGCCGATCCCGCACGACGCCTCCGACGCACGGCGTCCCCGGTCGCCGCGCGCGACCAGCGGGCCGCTGCTGATCCGTCCGGCGCGCAGCGCCGACCGCGGTGCGATGAAGGCGACGCGCCCCGACCGCAACGACCCGCCCAAGCCGGACTACATCATTCTCAACGGCAAGCGCGTCTTCGGCGACTTGCGCGACATTCGCACGCAGGGCAGCCGGATCGGCTTCGCGCTGGGTACCGCGCTGGGCGCGCACTTTCAGCGCGTCGATCTCGTCGACGGGGATCTGCGCATCATGCCCGACCCGGACGCGACGTTCCGCGTCGCGCTGTGGCTGCTCACCGGCGTCGGTCTTCTCGGCGCGCTCGCCGGTGTGGTCGGGTGGTTCCTCGGCCGCTACATCACGGGACAGGTGCTCCGCCCGCTGGTCGACGTGACGCACGCGCTGCACCGCTTCGCGACGCGCGACTTCACGCCGCAGCCGATCGCGGTCGCCGGCAAGAGCGAGTTCGACGCGATCGCGGTCGCCTACAACGCCGCCGCGGCGCAAGTGGCGGCCGCGTTCGTCGAGCGGCAGCAGGCCGAGTCGCAGATGCGCCAGTTCGTCGCCGACGCGGGGCACGAGCTGCGCACGCCGCTGACGATCGTCCTCGGCTACATCGACCTGCTGCGGCGCAAAGCGGATGAAGGCGACGAGCGGTCGCGGCGGATATTCTCCGCGATCGGGATCGAAGGCGCGCGCATGCGCACGCTCATCGACAACTTGGTGCTGCTCGCGCGCATGGAAGGCGCCGACGTGCGGCCCCCGGAGCCGTTCGAGCTCTGCGCGCTGCTCGAGGACATCATCGACGCGCGCAGATTGCTGCATCCCCGTCTGCGAATCGCGCTCGAGTGCCGCGCGGAAGCGACCGTGATCGGCAACGAGGCCGAGATCCGCGAAGCGATCGCGAACATCGTCGACAACGCGATCAAGTACGCGCCCGGCTCGCCGATTCGCGTCGCGACCGATCAGTTCGACGGCGGCGTCGAGGTGACGGTCGCCGACGAAGGCCCCGGCATCCATCCGGACGACCGTGAAGCGATCTTCGACCGGTTCTATCGCGGCGCCACGCGCGGCGAGGTGGAAGGCTCGGGACTGGGGCTCGCGATCGCCAAGCGCGCGCTCGAGCGCGCCGGCGGGACGCTGGTGCTCTCGGACACGACGTCGTCGGGCACGACGTTCGCCTTGCGCTTGCGCGCCGACCGCGTGCGCAAGCACGAGCCGCGCACCGCCCCGGCGTGAGCCGGAGGAGACGGGATGCGCGCGCGTAAATCGCTATATCGAATATGAGCACGCGCGCGGGAACATCGAAAGAGTCCGGGAGCATGGAGTTCGGCGAGTTCGTGCGCCGGGTCGACGCCGCGGTGCGCGACGCGGCGGCGGTCGGCGGATTCGACGACGCGAGCGACACGCGGGCGCGCTGGGAGACGCGGGCGCGCAGCGCCACGGTCGAGCTGGCGCCGCCGCGGAACGTCAGCGTCACGCTCGCCGCCGCCGCGGAGCCGCCCGCGACCACCTGGTATCCGATCGACGCGGCGCTCGTGCCGGTCGTGTCCAAACGCATCGCCGCGTACCTCGGGGAGGCCTGATGCCGCACGCGCAAGCGCTCGTCCCGACCGACGATCCGTCGACCCCGGCCGCCGAGCTGGCGCAGCGCCTGCGCCACGAGTTCGAGACGGAGTGGTCCGCTGAAGCCGGCTACGTGAAGCTGGCCGAAGGGCTATGCACGTTCCACTCCTGGCCCGAGGGGCTGCGGCTGGACGCGTTCGCCGAGACCGGCGAGCGCCTGGGCCGGGTTGAGGACTTCATCGCGCAGCAGCTCGCGCACGAGGGCGCGCAGGCGTTGCGCGTCGACTGGCGGCGCCGGCCCCTGTCGGAATAGCGGCGGGGTGACGCCGCCGCCCGAGGCGCCGCCGCGTCCGTCGCTGCTCTCGATCGCCACGACCTTCGGCCGCGTGTCCGCGACCGCGTTCGGGGGCGGGCAGATGGGTGCGATCCGGCGCGAGGTGGTGCGCCGCAACCGCTGGCTGGGCGAGGACGAGTACCTCGAGCTGCTCGCCGTCGCGCAGCTGCTTCCCGGCGCGAATCCCACGAACGTCGCGGTGCTCGTCGGGTCGCGGCTGCGCGGCGCCGCGGGCGCGGCGGCGGCGCTGCTCGCCGCCGTGCTGCCGGGCTTCGTGATTCTCATGGTGCTCGCGGCGATCGCGCTGGATTCGCGGCTGCCGGCCGTCAACGGCGCGCTGCGCGCGTGCGCGGCGGTGGCGGTCGGCCTCACGTTCGCGAACGCGATCGAGATGACGCTGCCGCGCCGGCGCAGCGCGATCGACCTCGCGATCGTCGCGGCGGTTGCGCTATTCGTGCTCGTCCTGCACGCCTCGCTCGCGCTGACGCTGGCGGTGTTCATCCCGGTCGCGCTCGTCGCGACGCGGCACGACGCGGCGTGAACCTCACCCGGCTGGCGCTCGTCTTCGCGATCCTCTCGCTGCTCGGGTTCGGCGGCGGCAACGCCATCATTCCGCAGATGCACGCGGACGTCGTCGAGAAGTACCACTGGATCTCGTCCGCGCAGTTCACGCGCTTCTACGCGCTCGGCAAGCTCGCGCCGGGACCGACCACCACGATGGCGGCGCTCGTGGGCTACGCCGTGCGCGGCGCGCTGGGCGCCGCTGTCGCGACGGTCGCGGTGTTCCTCCCCGCCGGCATCCTCGTGTTCGCGATCGGGCACTGGTGGGAACGCTTGCGGGGCAACCCGTGGCGCGACCGTTTCGCGCGCGCGATCAAGCCGGTGGTGCTCGGCCTGGTGTGGGCGGGCGTCGTGACCCTCGCCCGCGGCGCGGCCGACGCGCCGGTCACCGTCGGCTTGGCGCTGGTGGCGACGGTGGTGCTGCTGCGGACCGACTGGAACCAAAGTCTGCTCGTTCTGGCGGCCGGCGTCATCGGCGCGCTCACCCTGCGCTGAGGCGCAGGAAGGGAAGTTGCGCGAACCGGGAAACGTTCCGGGTCCCAAATCCGATGCAGCGAATTCGTTGAGGCTGGTGAACTTGGTCGCTTCCACTCGCGTCGCTCAACCCGCAGACTCGCCGCGCGCCGCCTCGGGCGGGTTCGCCGCGGCGTTTCTTCCCGGGCTGTTGTTCGTGCTCGGCATGACCGCGCTGGTCGAGGTGCTGGCGCGCTTGGGGCTGCTCTCGAGCTACTTCCCGCCGCCGACCGCGATCGCCGCGGCGCTTGGGCAGGGGCTCGCGAACGGCGACATCACGAGCCAAGTCGGTATGACGCTCTCGACGTTCGCGGAAGGGCTCGTGCTGGCTAGCGTGCTCGCGATCGTGATCGGCGTGCTGATGGGCGCGATTCCCGTCGTGTACGACGCGCTCAAGATGATCGTCGAGTTCCTGCGGCCGATCCCGTCCGTCGCGATGATCCCGCTGGCGATCCTGTTCCTGGGCCTCGGCGGTCCCATGCGCGTCGCCGTGATCACGTACGCGTCGTTCTGGCCGCTGCTCATCAGCACGCTCTACGGCGTGCGCGCGGTCGACCCGGTCGCGCTCGACACCGCGCGCAACTTCGGCGTGCCGCCCTTTGAAGCGCTCTACCGCGTGACGCTGCCGGCGGCGCTGGTCAGCATCGCGACGGGGCTGCGCGTGTCGGCGTCGATCGCGCTCGTCGTCACGGTGACGACGGAGCTCGTCGCGGGCAACAGCGGCCTCGGGTTCTACGTGTCGCAGATGGAACAGGCGAGCCGCCTGCCGTCGATGTACGCCGGCATTCTGCTGACCGGAATCCTCGGTTACTTCATCAACCTGATCTTCTTCACGCTGGAGCACAAGATCGTGTTCTGGTCGCCGGCCGCGCGCGGGACGACGCAATGAGAAACGCCTCGCTTCCGGCCAAGC
>JAXDMB010000106.1:0-8503 GCA_034666325.1 Vulcanimicrobiota bacterium | reverse complement strand
CTACTACCTGCACCGCGCCGATCCTGACGTTGCGATCGAAGAGACGATCGGCGCGATGGCGGAGCTCGTCACCGCCGGCAAAGTACGTTATCTTGGCGTGTCGGAGCTGAGCGCTGAAACGCTGCGCCGTGCCGCCGCAGCCGCGCCGCTCGCCGCCCTGCAGAGCGAGTACTCGCTGTTCACGCGCGACGTGGAGACCAACGGCGTGCTCGCAACCGCCCGCGAGCTCGGGATCGCGCTGGTCGCCTACGCGCCGCTCGGGCGCGGGATGCTCACCGGCGCCGTGCGCTCCACGAGCGCGCTCGCCGAAGGCGATCTGCGCCGCCGCGTCCCGCGCTTCGACGCCGGCAACTTCGAGCGCAATCTCGCGCTGGTGGACGAGCTCGGCGCGATCGCGCGCGAGACGGGCTGCACGCCCGCGCAGCTCGCGCTGGCGTGGTTGCTGGCGCGCGGCGAGGACGTGATCGCGCTGCCGGGCTGCGAGCGCGTCGCACACGCCGAGGAAAACGCTGTCGCCGCGGACATCGATCTCGAAGACGCGGCGCTGGCGCGCGTCGGCGCGCTGTTTCCGCCCGGCGCCGCCGCCGGCTCGCGGCTGCGCGACGTGCGCTTCGTCCAGCGCTGAACCGGACGATCACACTTTCTTCACCTTCGCGCCGTACAACGGACGCATGCTGAGGACCGGCGCGCTGCTGCTTTGCGCCCTGGCGGCGGCGCTCGGCGGTTCCCCGGCGCCCGCGTCCGCGGATACCATCTGGTCCGCGGACGCCGTGCGCTCGAACGTCGCGTTGTCGGTGTCGAACCTGCTCGTCATGAAGATCACCGGCGCGATTCCGATCGCGTCGGCGACGATCGTCACGGCCGACGGCGACACCGTCCCGCGCTCGGTCGCAGCGACACTCGACGCCGCAGCGCTCACGACGCACGACACGCAGCGCGACGCGCAGCTGCGCGGGGACCATTTCTTCGACGTCGCGCGGTTCCCCACGATAACATTCGCGAGCGAACGCGTGACCGCGACCGGCCCGTCCGCATTCGCAATGGAAGGCGAGCTGACGATGCACGGCGTCACGCACGCGATCGCGTTCGACGGGCACGTCGCGGATATCACACGTGACGCGAGCGGCCGCCGTCACGCGCGTTATGAGGTGACGGGCCGATTCCGCCGCTCGGACTACGGCATGTCCTACGCTCGCGGCATGGTCGGCAACGACGTCCGGCTCGACGTCGTCGTTGAAGCGGTCGACGCGCCGCGCGCGAGGTAGCGCCGCTTACCGCTGCGATATCGGCGCGTCAACTGCGCACGTCGATCACGAGATCTTCGGCCGGCGCGGGCGCGTCCAGCAGTGCGTGCAGCATCGGCAGGAAGCGCAGCGCCGGCGCGCTCTTGCGCTCGGGTTCGACGACGTCGTGCGACGGACCGAGGCCCAGCAGCCGGTGCACGCGCACGTTCACTCCGCCGACGCCGCGCCAGCGTGTGACCAGATCGTCGATCGCGCGATTGCTGACCGACGTCTCACCGGCGTTGCGTACGATCTCGACGTGCCGGCCTTGCGGTGCGCCCGCATGCGCGTCGGCGCGCAACGCATCGGCGAGCGCGAGACCGGCGGCCAGCGAGCGCGTCGTGTAGCGGTGATAGCCGTGATCCGGTACGCCGCGCCCGCGCTCGATCGGGTTCCAGTACAGGAACGTGTTCGGCGCGCGCTCGAGCACCGCGCGCAGAAATGCGTTCCAGTCGTGCGGCACGCGCCTGATGCCCAGGAACGGCGCGACGGCGACGGCGCGAAACACGCGCGCGTCGCGGTGCGCGAGATGCAACGCGAGCGCGCCGCCGAGCGAGTGCCCGACGAGCACGATCTCGTCGCCGAGCCCCGCCGCCGCGTCCACGATGCGACCGGCCTGCGCGACGAGCTCCTCGCTCGTCAGCTTCGCGAGCGTCTCCGACATGCGGTCGGCGTGGCCGTGGCGCGGCAGCCGCGGGATCAGCACGTTCTCACCGCGCGCGAACCGGGCGCGCGCGAAGTCGCGCCACGTTCGCGGGCTGGCCGTGAGCCCGTGCAGCAGCACGGTGACGCGCGCCGTGCGCGAGCCGTGGTCGAGCACGGTGGATTGCATCTCCGCGCCGAGCAGATGCGCTTCGTCTTCGTCCAGCGACGCGAGGATCGCGTCGCGGTCGAGGCTCATGCGTTCGCGAGCGCGATCACGGCGAAGCTGCGCTCGTCGCTCTCCAGCGCTTCCTCGCGCAGGATCGCGCGGAGCGGCGCGGCCGTTTCGCGCGCGAAGGCGACGGCGGCCGGCGTTCCGCTGCGGCCGAGCACCGTCGCGACGGCGATCAGATCGTCCACGCCGCGCGAGATACCGTCGCGAATCGCGCGCTCGGCGTCGCGCCGCGGAATGCGCACGCCCGTGGTTCCGGTGGCGAGCATCAGCACGTAGTCGAGCGCCGCTGCCGTCGCGAGGACGCGCGCACGATGTGCCTCGACCGTGTCGTCGCTGCCGAAATCGCCGACGGCGCGCATCAGCGCCGCCTGCAGCGCGACGACTAGCTGCGCTCGCTGCGTGCCCACAGCACCGCGATCTGCGTCTTCGAGTCGGTCAGCTCGTTCGCGCGCATCTTCGCCCACAAATCATCGAGCGAGAAGATGCCGAGCTCCATGTCTTCCTCGCCGGCGTCGAAACCTTCGCGCTCGCCGATGTCGTAGCCGTGGACCACGCACAGGTGCAAGAGCTCCGTGCAGAACCCGGGCGCGGTGAACGCCGACCACAGCCGCTCCACGCGGTGCGCGATGTAGCCGGTTTCCTCGCGCAGCTCGCGCACCGCCGCGTCCTCCGGCGACTCGCCGGGCTCTATGCCGCCGGCAACGACCTCCCAGTGATCGCGCCCGAGCGGGTGGCGGTACTGCTTCACCAGCAGCATCTCGCCGGCCGTCGGCCGCACGATCACCGCGACGGCTTCCGCGTGCTCCACCACTTCGTTCTCGTGCTGCTTGCCGTCGTTCGCCCGCAGCGTGTCGACGCGCAGGTTGACGACCTTGCCGTCGTAAACGCGCCGTGACGCAACCACCTCCATCGCTCAGATCACCGTCGTGTTCGAGAGCTCTTCGAGCAGCGTCGGCCGGTGCGGTTCCCAGCCCAGCTCGCGCGTCGCTTTGCCGCTGTCCGTTTGCAGATCGCACGCGAGCGCGTCGGCGAACGGTCCCATCTGCGCGCGCGCGTCGTCGAGCGCGACGTGCGTGACGCGCGCGTCGCCGCCCGCCGCGCGCGACGCGGCGTGCGCGATCTCGACGTACGGCACGGACGCGCCGCGCTGCGCGTTGTACACGCCGCGCGCGGTGCGCGTGTCGACGGCCGCACCGTACAGCTCGGCGAGCGCGTCGTGACGAATCGTCGGCCAGCGGTTCGCACCGTCGCCCACGATGCGCAGCGAACCTTTGCGCGCCTCCTCCACCATGCCGCCCGGGATCCCGGCGCCGTCACCGTACACGATACCGGGACGAATGACGACCGCGCGCGAGCGGCCGTCTTGCGCGAGCACGAGCGCTTCGTGCGCCGGCCGCCACGCGACGATCTCCAGCGGCGCGAGCGGTGCGTCTTCCGCGACGACCGCGTCGCCGCGCGAGCCGTACACCCACACGCCGCTGGTGTACACGAAGGCGCGTCCGGGGGGCAGCGCGTCGAGCAGCGCTTCGAGCGCGGCGCGCTCCACCGCGACGGCCTCGGCGGAGTACTCGAACGCGCAGTGGATCACCGCATCGGCCTTCGCGGCTTCCGCGCGCAAGACGTCGACGTCGCGCATCTCACCGCGCACCGGCTCGGCGCCGAGCGCGCGCAGCTTCTGCTCGGCGGCGTCGCTGCGCGCGAGCGCGCGCACGACGTGCGTGCGGCGGCGCAGCTCGCGCACGACGCTCGCGCCGATGTAACCCGAACCGCCCGTGACGAAGACCGGCATTTATCTTGTCTCTTCTCCCGGCACGGACTTCGGCCGCGCTGCGATGGTGATGATGTCGAACACGATGGCCGCTTCCGCCGCCGCGATGCAGGCGCCGATCGCCCAGTGGACGTGCAGGCCGATCGCGACGAACGCGAAGACCGCCGCGACGAGATACGTTCCCGCTTTGGTGACGTCGATGCGCGCGCTGGGGGCGTTCGCGAGCATCGCCCGCCGCACGCTCAGGAACGCGAGCACGACCGCGGTTGCCAGCAGCACCGCGGCGAACCAGCGGTGCGTGGCGAGCGTGCCGAGCACGATGTTGCCGCCGGCCGCGACGATGATCGCTATCACGGCCATCCAGGCGATCTCGGCGTTGCGGCTGTCTTTCACGAGCGACGACCCTTCGACAAGCTCGGGGCAGGCTCTCCCACCGGGCGGGCCGGACTCCGCCGTGGAAACCGCGCCCGTGCCCACCGAGCTGAGCCCGCACAACCCGCGGATCGCCCTGGCCCGCGAGCTCCTGAGCCCGGCCGGCCGCCGGGAGCAGCGCCGCTTCACGGCCGAGGGCCCGACCCTGCTCGAGGAAGCCGAGCGCAGCGGCATTCGCCCCGTGGAGGTCTACGCCGCGAATCGCGGGCTCGAGACCGGCCGGGAGCTGGCCGAGCGCTATGAAGCGCACGGAATCCCAGTCTATCACGTGCCCGACCAAGCCTTCGCGCGGATGTCGGACGTCGCGACCTGGTCGGGCATGCTCGGCGTGTTCGCGCTGCTCGAGCATGCCGCGGCCGGGATCGCCTCGCGGCCCGGCACGGTGCTGCTCCTCGCGGGGGTCAACGACCCCGGCAACGCCGGGACGCTCGTCCGATCCGCGGAGGCGTTCGGCGCCGCGGGCGTGCTTTTCGGCCGCGGCGGTGCCGATCCGTTCGGACCCAAGGTCGTGCGGGCCGCGATGGGTTCGCTGTTCCGGCTCCCGGTCGCGGTCGTGGACGCCGAGGAGGTTCTCGCTCTGGCGGCCTCCGCCGGGCGCACCGTGGTCGCCGCCGACATGGACGGCGAGGACCTCGGCGTCGTGGGGATACCCCGGAACGCGGTGGTCGCCGTCGGCAACGAGCGGCGCGGGGTGCGGGGCTGGCTGCCGCGCTGGGACCGGGCGGTGCGGATACCGCAGCGCTCAGCAACCGAGAGTCTGAATGCGGCCGTCGCGGGGAGCATCGTTCTCTACGAGGCGTCGCGTTGTCAAGACCCTTGTCAAGTCGCCGAAAAACCCTGATCTGTCAAGACTTGGCGGCTAATTAGGGTGGTGCTATACTCACCCGTGCCGACGCGAATTACGCGCGCACCGAACACAGGAGAGGGAACCGCCGACGCACATGCGCACCTCCGACGTTTTCTGGAAATTGTTTAGCACCACGGGCTCGATCAGCGCATACCTGATGTACCGGCACTTGCATCCCTCGCCCGCGAACTGACGCGGGCGGCGCCTTCGGCCACGAAGGCGCGAGACCAGAGAAAGATGTTGCACACCGCCCGGTCCTCCAGGACTGGGCGTTCGCATTTGCATATGACGACGACCGGCATGAGTGAACTCGAAGCGAACCTCGCGTCGCTGACCGCGCGTTTCCGCGACGCGGTCGCGAACGCGCCCGACGCCCGCGCCCTGGACGAGGTGCGCGTGGCGTTCCTCGGGCGCAGCGGCGCGGTCACGGAGGTGCGCAAGGGGATCGGCAAGCTGCCGCCGCCCGAGCGGCCCGGCGCCGGCAAGGTGATCAACGAAGCGGTGCAGGCGCTCGAGGGCGAGCTCACCGCGGCGCTGGCGCGCGTCGAGCGGGCCGCGCTGGACGCGTCGCTCGAGGACAGCATCGACGTCACGTTCCCCGGGCCGCCGCCGAACGCCGGCGCAGTGCACCCGGTGCGGCGCGTCGCGATCGACGTCGCGCGCTATTTCACGCGCCACGGCTTCGCGGTGGTGCTCGGCCCGGAGATCGAGACCGACGCGAACAACTTCGACGCCCTCAACATTCCGCCGCATCATCCCGCGCGCGAAGGGCTCGACTCGTTCTACCTGCGCCCGGATTTGGTGCTCCGCACGCACACGTCGCCGATGCAGGTGCGCTCCATGCGCAAGCACGGGCCGCCGATCGCGATCATCGTGCCCGGCAAAGCGTACCGCCGCGACGCCATCGACGCGCGCCATCTCTACATGTTCCACCAAGTCGAGGGCCTGATGGTGGGCCGCGGCGTCCACTTCGGCCACCTCAAAGGCATGCTGGTCGGGATGCTGCGCGATCTGTTCGGGCCGTCCGCGGACGTGCGCTTCCGGCCGTCGTTCTTCCCGTTCACCGAGCCGTCGGCCGAGGTGGACGTAAAGTGTCCCGCGTGCGCCGGAACCGGCGTCGTCGCGATTCGCGAGGCGAACGGCGCGAGCGAGATCCCGTGCCGCACGTGCGGCGGCAGCGGCTGGATCGAGATCGGCGGCAGCGGCATGGTGCATCCGAACGTGCTGCGCTCGGTGGGCTACGATCCGGACGAGGTGACGGGCTGGGCGTTCGGCTGCGGGCTCGAGCGCATCGCGATGAAGCGGCACGACATCAACGACATCCGCGCGTTCATCGAGAACGCGCCCGGCTTCGCGGAAGGTCTGGCGTAACGTGCGCGTTCCGATCGCTTGGCTGCGCGACTACGTCGACTTGCCCGAGGACGCCGATGCGATCGTCGCGCGGCTGGCGGCGCTGGGATTCCCAGTGGACGAGGTGGAGGCACGGCCGCATCTGACCAACGTGGTGGTCGGACGCATCGTCGAGCTCGAACGGCATCCCAACGCGGACCGTCTGCAGCTCTGCACGATCGATATCGGCGGCGAGCAGACGCTGCTCATCGCCACCGCGGCGACCAACGTCGCGCAAGGCCAGACGATCCCCGTTGCCAAGATCGGCGCCGAGCTCGCGGGCGGGCTGAAGATCGCGCCGCGCAAGATGCGCGGCGTCGATTCCGAGGGGATGCTGATCTCCGCCGAAGAGATCGGGCTGCCGGGCGAGTGGTTCGAGGACGGGATCATGCAGCTCGATCCCGACATTCCGGTCGGCACCGACTTCGTCGCGCACTTCCGGCTGAGCGAGCCGGTGCTCGACGTGGACGTGACGCCGAACCGTCCCGACGCGCTCTCCGTCGTGGGGCTCGCGCGCGAGCTCGCCGCGTCGTTCGGCGCGGCGCTGCGCGAACCGCCGTCGTACGTGCAGTACGAAGAGGGCGGCGACGACGCGCGCGTGACCATCGAGACGGTCGACTGCAAGCGTTTCGTCTACCAGCGCGTCAGCGGCGTGCGCGTGCGGCCGGCCAAAGCGTGGATGCGCGTGCGCCTCGCGCTCGCGGGACAGCGGCCGCTCAACAACGTGGTCGACATCTCGAACTTCGTCATGCTGGAGCTCGGCCAGCCGCTGCACTTCTTCGACTGGGACCGCGTCGCCGGCAAGCACCTGATCGTGCGCGACGCGAACGAGGGCGAGAAATTCACGACGCTCGACGGCCAGGAACGTGTGCTCGATTCGCGCGCGATCGTCATCGCGGACGAACACGGTCCGACGTCGCTCGCCGGCATCATGGGCGGGCAGCGCAGCGAGGTCGAGAGCACGACCAGCGAGGTGCTCATCGAGGCCGCGACGTGGACCGGTCCGCGCATCCGCCGCGCGTCGCTCGCGCTCAAGCTGCGCACGGAAGCGTCGAGCCGGTTCGAGAAGTCGCTGCCGCTCGCGCTCGCCGATCTCGGCGCCGCGCGCGCCGCGCATCTGCTCGAGCAAGAAGGCGGCAGCGTCAGCATGCCGCACGCCGCGGGCAAACCGGTCCGCGACCCCGCGCCGGTGACGCTGCGCGCAGGCGAGGTGGAACGACTGCTCGGCTTCGCGCTGAAACCGGAAGAGATCGAAAAAGCGCTGACGTCGCTGGGGTTCAAGCTCGCGGAAGCGGGGGCCGCGGGACGCGAGCCGGTCGCCGGCGGTTCCGAACCAGCGCATGAAAGCGGCGGCACGCCCGAGCGCGTCTTTTCCGTCACGCCGCCGTATTGGCGCGGTGATGTCCTGATCGCGGCCGATCTCGTCGAAGAGGTCGCGCGAGTCGTCGGCTACGACCGTGTGCGCGCCGAGGTTCCGGCCGTCGCGCCGCAGGATGTCGATTCCGCGGAGTTCGACCGCGAGACGGAGCTCGCCACGACGCTCGCCGGCCTGGGCTACACCGAGGTGCTCTCGCTCTCGCTGCAGCCGGGCAGCGTCGCGCAGACGTGGCGCGACAACGGCATTCCGGTCGACGACCCGGTCGAGATCGTTAACCCGCTCAGCGAAGACCAGCGCTGGATGCGCTTCTCGATCGCACCGGCGCTGCTGGAGTTCGCCGCGCGCGACCGCGCCGTGCGCCCGTACCGCCGCTTCGAGCTGGGACACGTGTTCGCACACGGTGCGGCGCTTGCGCCTGCCGCCGACGGCGCGAACACCGCTCCGGAGCCGCGGGAGACGGTGGAGCTCACCGCACTCCATGCCGGCGGTGAGAGCGCATTCGGCCGATTGAAGTCCGACGTCCTCGCAT
>JAXDMB010000105.1:0-10739 GCA_034666325.1 Vulcanimicrobiota bacterium | reverse complement strand
GACCGTCAGCGTGCGCGACCCCAGCGAATCGACGGTGGTGACGCTGTCGATGACGTCGTCGAAGCTCAGCGAGAGCCAGCTTTCGCTGATCGCGAACAATGAGGTGGTCCCGTACATCTCGCAGATCCCCGACATCTCGTTCGTCTCCGTCGGCGGCGGCGCCACGCCCGCCTACGAGGTCGTCGTGGACCCGCAGAAGCTCGCGGCGGCGAACTTGACGCTGAACGACCTCATCACCACGATCGGGTCGAGCAACACGCGCGCCGCCGGCGGCACGGCGTACGGCCGCGAGCGCCAGACGGCGATCGACATCCGCGGCGACATCTTCCAGCCGCAGTCCATCTCGTACTTGCCGATCGCCGCGCCCGGCTCCAGCGCAAGCACGACGAGCACGCCGAGCGTGACCTCGGGGAACCTCACCGCAGGGACCGGCACGACGAACCCGTGGACGTTGGCGCCGCAGGTGCTACGCATCGGCGACGTCGCGACCGTCGTCGACGGCTACGAGCCGCGCGTCATGAACGCCTCGGTCAACGGGATCAACGGCGTGTTCCTTTCGATCCAGAAGAGCTCGACATCGTCGGAGGTCACCGCCTCGGACAACGTGATCGCCGCGCTGTCGCGGATTCGCGCGCAGTTCCCCGACGTCACCTTCGGCGTGGTCAACGTCCAGTCGAAGTTCACCCAGCAGCAGATCACCGGCGTGATCAACACCCTGCTCGAAGGGATCGCGCTGACGGGAATCGTGATGCTGTTCTTCCTCGGCTCGTGGCGCAACATGATCGTCGTGCTGATCGCGATCCCCGCCTCGCTGTGCGTCGCGCTGTTCGTGATGAAGGTCTTGGGGCTCACGCTCGACACGATCTCGCTGCTCGGGATGACGCTGGTCGTCGGGATTCTGGTCGACGACTCGACGGTCGTGCTCGAGAACATCGAGCGCCATCACGAGCTGGGCGAGCCGCCGGACGAGGCGGCGATCAAGGGCCGAAACGAGATCGGAACGGCGGCGGTCGTCATCACGCTCGTCGACGTCGTCGTCTTCCTGCCGATCGCGTTCATGCAAGGGCAGGTCGGCCGCAATCTCGCGGAGTTCGCGATCGTCGTCGTGATCTCGACGCTCACGTCGTTGTTCGTCTCGTTCACGATCACGCCGTCGCTTGCCGCGAACTGGGCGCTGCGGGGCAGCTGGAAACCGTTCGGAATCATCCGCGCCTTCGGGCACGGCTTCGAGAACGTGCGGTGGCTGTACGCGCACCGCATCCTGCCGTGGGGTCTGCGCCATCGCGTTCCCTTCGTCGCAGCGTGCTTCGCATCGCTCGTCTTCGCGATCTCGCTGGTGACGACCGGCATCGTCGGTTCGACGTTCATCCCGCCGGTGTACAACGGACAGGTGTTCGTTCAGGTGACCTATCCGGTCGGGACGCCGCTCACCACCACGACCTCGGCCGTGCTCAAGCTCGAGCACCAGTTGCGTTCGCTTCCGGAGATAGCGTCCGACACCGCGCTCGCCGGCGGGTACTCCTCGCCGTACGGCGGGCTGCTGGTCGAGAGCAACGTGGGGCAGATCCAGATCTTCCTGACGACGGCCGGGACGGCGCAGACGCCGTACTGGGTGAACGAGTATCGCCGGATCGCGGCGCAGACGCTGCCGAACACGCAGGTGCTCGTCATCCCGGCGACCGGACAGGGCGGCGGCAACGCGCAGCCGCTCGACGAGCTCGTGACCGACGTTTCCGGCGGCGATCCGACGCCGTCCGCACAAAAAGTGTACGCCGCGATGCTGCACACGCCCGGTGCGACCAACGTGAACAGCAGCGCCGCATCGCTCTCGCCGCAGGTACAGCTTCTGTTCCAGCGCGCGAAGATGCGCGCCCTCGACGTGAGCATCGGGACCGCGACGACCGCTGCGCAGGCGGCGTTCGGCGGCGCGATCGCGACACAGTTCGAAAGCCCGCAAGGGCTGATCCAAGTGCAGGTAATCTACCCGCGCGACCAGCGGAACGATCTCTCGACGATCTCGCAGATCCCGGTCCGCGCCGGCAACGGGCAGATCGTGCATCTCGGTGACTTCACGACGTTCCAGTGGTCGCCGACGCCGCCGCTGATCACGCGCGTCAACCGCAACACGGTCATCGACGTCTCGGCGAACGTCGCCGGGAACGCGTCGCTTTCGAACGTGCAGAACGCGTTCCAGCAGCGCGTCGCGGCGCTCCACCTGCCGCGGAACATCGTCGTGCGCGCGCGTCCGCTCGGCCAGCAGGACCTCATGGGCCAGACGCTGTCCGGGCTGGGGAGCTCGCTCATCCTCTCGGTCGTGCTCGTGTTCTTGCTGATGATCGCGCTCTACAACAGCTACCGTTCGCCGCTCGTGATCATGTTCTCCGTCCCGGTCGCGGCGGTCGGCGCGCTGGGCGCGCTCGCGCTCACGCGCGAGACGCTGAACCTGTTCTCGCTGATCGGAACGATCATGCTGGTGGGGATCGTCACGAAGAACGGGATCCTGCTGGTCGACTACGCGAACACGCTGCGCCGCCGCGGCCACCACAAGCTCCGGGCCATCCTGGAGAGCGCGTTCACGCGGTTCCGCCCGATCGTGATGACGAGCGTATCTGTTGTCGCCGGTAACGTCCCGCTCGCGCTCGCGCTCGAACCGGGCTCCAGCGTTCGCTCGAGCCTCGGCGTCGTCGTCATCGGCGGAATCATCAGCTCGCTGCTGCTGACGCTCGTGCTCGTCCCGATCATGTACATGTGGCTGGCGCCCGAGCACTTCGCAGCCACCGAAAAAACGGCGCCGCGCTCTCCAAGCCGTCTCCGGATTGCGGCGGATAGTGTCTAACATGCTTTCGTATCACCGCGCCGGCGCGAACGGACGACCGCGCGATCTCGCGATCACCGACTTCCGCTTCGTCGAGCGTCCGGTCGCGGTGCTCGCCGGCCGGAACGGACATCGCTATTTGCTCTACGCGTCCGGTTCCGACGCACGGGCTTCGCACGCGCACCCCGTTGCGGGCGCGCGCGCGAACCCGACGCGCCGCCTCGCCGAATCCGTGCTGTACGCGTTCAGCGGCGTGTGCGTGATGGCCACGGTGTGGTTCGGCTTTGTCGTACCGATCGTTCCGATGCCGGCGCCCATCGCTCCGATGCCGCCCGCTACCGCGGCCTACACGTCATCGACGACACCGCTCAACGGGCCGTGGAGCCTCTCCGGCGGGTTTCTGGATCGCCTCGTATACCGGTAGTACCAAACCTGCAAAACGCGGAGGTAGCGACAAGCGTGCACGCCGTAAAACAATACGATCGGTCGACGAGCACATGGATCCGGTCCAGTCCCGCCGGTGCGTCGAAACGCTGCGGCGACTTCGCGGAGATCGTCGAGCTCACACCGCACCGGCGCGCATTCATCGTCGGCGACGCCGCCGGTCACGGCGCGGGTGCGGCGGACGGCGCCGCCTCGCTCTCGGCGTACGTCCGCTACTTGGTGGCCTTGCACGCGCCGCTGCCGGCTACGCTGAAAGCGGCATCCGACTTCTTCACCCGCAGGGTGATGAACGAGAAGATGGCCTTCGCGAGCCTGTTCATCGGAGTCGTCGACCGGCGCGAACGGACGATCACGCATGCGTCCGCCGGGCACGAACCGGCGTTGTTGTTCGACGGCAGCGATGCGGGCGCGCACGTCCATCTCGAACGGACCGGTCCGCTCTTGAAAATCGAGGCCGGCCCGGAATACGGGGAGTCCGCGATCCCGTTGTTTGCCGACAGCCTGCTCGTGGTCGTCACCGACGGGATAACCGATGCGCGCCGCCGCGTCGACGGCGACCTTTCATTTTTTGGAACGGCGGGCGTGACCCGCGCGGTGCGCGACGCAGTTCGCGGTCGCCGCGATCCCGCACACGAGATCTACGCCGCGGCGATTCTGCACGCCGGCGGCGCGCTGAACGACGACGCCTGTGTCGTGGTTTCGCCGGTGCCGCCGGCAGCGAGCTGAGGACGTACGATGACGACTGAAGATGTTGCGGTGCTCGGCACCGGTACGATGGGATCCGCCTTTACGCGGCGACTGCTCGGTGCGGGGATGCGCGTCCACGTGTGGGACGTTTCCTACCCCGCCGCGGCGCGGCTCGCGGATGCCGGCGCGCAGGTCGCCCGAAAGCCCGAAGAGGCTGTCAGCGGCGCCGGCGTGGTGCTCACGATGGTCCCCACGATCGCGTCGCTCGAGGAGACGATGCCGCGCGTGCTCCCGGCCATGCGCACCGGCGCGACGTGGCTGCAGATGAGCACGATCGGGGTCGACGGAACCGAGCGCGCGATGACGCTCGCGAAGCAGCTCCGCCCCGACGTGACGTTCGTCGATGCGCCCGTCTCGGGGTCGAAGGCGCCGGCGGAACAGGGAAAGCTGTTGATCCTTGCATCGGGTCCCGCGTCCGCGCTCGACGCGCTGACGCCGGTGTTCGCGGCGCTCGGTCAGAAAACGATGCGCTGGGATCGCGCCGGAAGCGGCTCGCGCATGAAGATGGTCCTCAACACGTGGCTCGCGATCCTCGGCGAAGGGATATCCGAGACGGCGGTGCTCGCGCAGTCGCTCGACGTTTCGCTCGACGATTTGTCGGCGTGCCTCGGGAGCACCGCGCTCAATGCGCCGTGGGCGCTCGCGAAGCTCGGCAAGATCGAGCGCGCGGACTTCGATCCCGAGTTCTCGCTCGCGCTGGCGACGAAGGATCTGCACCTCGCGCTCGACGCCGCGGCGGGCGCGCACCGCACCCTGCCGATCACGCAGATGATCGGCACGCAATGGGACGACGCGCTGCGCGCCGGTTTCGGCGACCGCGACGTCGTCGGCGCGTACCTCCAATTGCAGTAAGCGCCACGCGCAATAATCCGGGTTTTCTCCGGCTGCGGCGCTATAACGGGAGCATGAAGCATCTCATCTCGCTCCTCTTAGCCGCCACGCTCGGCGCCACACCGCTCGCCGCGATGGCACAGTCCTCGCCGCTCACGCCCGGCATGAATCTGACCGGGACCATGGATCAAACTATCTCCTCCTCGAACGCGCACATCGGTGATCGCTTCGTAATCTCGAACGTCACGTCGGGCGGGGACGGAACGGTCAGCAATGCGACGATCTACGGCCACGTCGCCGGCGTTACGACGGCCGCTCAAGGCCGAAAGGCGCGCGTCCGTCTCGCGTTCGACTGGCTCCGGCTCTACGACGGCAAGCAGTTTCCGCTCGACGCGCGTCCGCTGCACATCAACGTCGTCACGAAGACGAACGCTGCGCGGGAAGGCGTTGGAGCGGTCGTCGGTGACCTTCTCGGCAACTACATCGGAAAGGTGATCGGCGTCGGTCTCCTGGGCCCGCTCGGGCTCGTCGGCGGCTATTTGATCGCGAAGAACGATCGGCAGAACGTCACGATCCCCCAGAACTCGCTGATCACGTTGCAGATCATTCGATCGCTGCGACAGGCGTAGCAACCTACGTTCGCCGGCGCAACGGTACGCGGAGCGGGAACGCCGAGACGACGATGTTTGCGTCGTCGCTCAGCGCACCGCCCGCGTGCTCGAGCGCGAGTCGCCAGGTCCGTGGCGACTCGGCGGTGATCTCAGCCGGGCTGCCAGGTCGAGCCGTCGCTGAACGTGACGGACTGAACCGTGCACGCGGCCGAACCGTTGTACCAGGGGTTCGCCGACGGCGCGAAATCTTTGGTGATCGACGTGTCGCTGGAGAACGTGCCGGATGCGTCGACGACTTGCGAGCGGTTCGCATACTGCACCGCGAAACGAACGCCGGTGGCGGTGAGAGGCGAGTGGTTCACGAACGTGATTTGCAAGTCGCCGGTATTGACGGGGGCCGCGCCCGGGCCGACGTCGTTGACCTCGGAAATCTTCTCGTACGAGCACGAGACGACGCTAACGGGCACGGGCCCGGGTGCCGCCAACGCCGGTGCGCTAGCAGCAAGGGTGAGCACACCGGCGATACCGGCGCGGCTGATGATGGAAAACATACGTCGAATTCTCTCTTTCATGGGGTTACGTGGTGTGTCAAACGTACCGCACGTTCCAGAAAGGAGCTGGAGACGTCACATCGGGCGACGCGCAACGCCGTCCATCAACGGCCAGGCACGGTATACGTGCGTTATCCCGGCGGGGGCCGCAGAATTGCAACGATGCGTTGCGGTTCCATCATTCCGCTGACGGCCTGGGCTCCGGGCCAGCCGAACGCCGGGACGCCGGACACGCCTGCAGCACGGGAGGCACGCATCGAAGCGTCGATCGCGCCCGCGTATGGGTGCGATGCCCACGCCGCGCGGACGTCATTTTCGGTGACGTTGAATGACGCGGCGTGCTCGGCGATAACGCGCAGATCGCCGATGTCAGCCCCATCGACGAAGAATGCGCGCGAGATCGCATGATGGAACGCTGCCGAGGACGCATCGCCGGCACGAGCTCGGACGAGCTCACCGGTTTCAAGCGCGAGACGCGAGTTCGCGTTACGGCGCGGCGGCTCGATCGGCACGCCGACTTGTTGTGCTAGGTTGCGCAGACGGCGCTCGATCGCCGGCCATTGCGAATCGCTGAAAGGCTTCGGGGCGCCGTCTAACGGCGTATCGGGATGCAACTCAAACGGAAGCCACCGAGTCGCGACGCCAAGTTCACGCGCTGCCTGTTCGACCCAGACCGAGCCGAGGTAGCAAAACGGTCAAATGACGTCGGACCAGACGAGAAGCGTATCCGAACCGCTCATGATGTGTTCTCCGGACCTAGCAGTGCAGCATCGAGGCGAGTTCGCCGCGACGGGGCTCGTCCCCGCACGGATACCGTTCGTGCCGCGCGACCTCGTGACGTACGGCAACCACGGCGCCATATGCAGAGCGACGCCCAGAACGCACGCTTACGCGGATGGCGCTCATGAAGCTCGGCCGCGACGACGGACGAGGTCGATATTTACGAGAGTCAGTCGTGACACAGCAATAGCCGCGATTTTTGGACCCACGCGTGCCGCACGGTGAAGCGCAGATTCGGCGACCCGGACTACCACAGCCGATTCAGCGCGCTAGCGGTTCGGGGACGGCGGATCAGTCGGCGGTTTTCGACGTAATGAGGCGCGCAAGGTCGCCGACGAACGTCATGTAGCCGGTACCTTCTAGTTCTGGAATAATATCGACGTCGAACTCCTCTTCGACGCTCATGAGCAGACGCATATAGTTCATCGCGCGCCAATGGGGGAGTTCTAGAAATCGCAGCTCTGGCGTTGCGACGATGCTGTCGTCGCCGAATGATCGCCGCAGCAGGGTCGTCAAGCGCTGATAGAGTCGTTCGACGGACATGTGCATCTCCAAACACCGAGGCCGCTCGAGCGCGTCAGCGCCGGCAATTACCGTAACGGCCGAGTGCCATACCTCTCGTTCGTATATGAGGCAAGGCGGGCGTCACCTGCAATAGTGGTTCCCCCACACCCCACCCGCGGCGATTAGGAGTGTAATCGCCGGGACGTTGGAGCTCGGTTTACGGGAAGAAAGCCAGGGAAGCGAACGGCGAAGTATCGAACGCGCATGCGCGCGTTCATCATTTGAACAGCAAACCCAAAATTGAACGTACGCTACCGGATCGACCACCGGTGATCTTTTTCAAATGCTCGGCACTGGCGGCCTGAGCGCGCTCTTCTACAAAGACCACGGTACGGTCGAGGTGAACGGGGAGAAGCATTTCGGCGAACTCATCGATAGCGACGACTAATTCGACGCGGTCGCGGTTCGAGGGATTCGCCGCGACGAATCCACGTGCGGTGGAAGTTGCGACACACATGCCAACGCACCAGCCCCCGTCAGGCCTCGACGGCTGAGCGCGCGCACGCTGAATTGGTCTCCGTTCAAGCGTGGTCGCTCGTCTTGTTCGCAGGCTCTCGCTTGGGCGCGAGGAATTTCGGACACCTTCTGCGCTCCAAACGTGGTCCTGAGGGGTCCCAGGTAGGAGGCTTCGCTGCGGAGCTTTCCGACTACGCGGTTGCGCCATTGCGCGAGGGTGACATCACCCGGTGCCGAGGTTCCGGAAACGGCCTCATGCCGATACTCCTCGTCACCGCGCGGGACGCCTCGGTCGCGTCGTTCAATCGGCTCGAACACGAGTATGCGCTCAAGGATGAGCTGGACCTCGCATGGGCGGCGCGTCCGGTCGGCCTTACCCGGCATGAGGACCGCATCACGCTGGTGCTCGAGGATCCGGGCGGCGAGCTGCTCGATCGGCTGCTGCTCGATACGAAGTGGACGCTCCCGGCAGTATTGAAGATCGCGATCTCGTTCGCGCGCGCACTCGTTCGCGTGCACGAACGGGGTCTGGTCCACAAAGACATCAAACCCGCGAATGCGCTCGTGGAGGTATCCAGCGGCGCCGTGTGGCTTACCGGCTTCGGCATTGCGTCTCGCGTACCGCGCGAGCGTCCAAACCCTGATCCGCCTGAGGTGATCGCCGGAACCCTCGCGTACATGGCGCCGGAGCAGACCGGTCGTATGAACCGGTCGATCGATTCCCGAAGCGACCTCTACAGCTTCGGGATCACGCTCTACGAGTTGATCACCGGCGAGCTTCCGTTCTTCGCTCCCGACGCGATGGGATGGGTTCACTGCCACATCGCGCGCCAACCGCGCGTGCCGACCGAACGCGTGAGCACGATCCCGGAACAGCTGTCGTCGATCGTGATGAAGCTTCTCGCAAAGTCGGCCGAGGAACGGTACCAGACCGCCGGCGGCGTCGAGGCCGACCTCCGGCGCTGCTTGGCCGAATGGGAGTCGTCGGGTCGCATCGACCCGTTCCCGCTGGGCGAGCACGACGCATCGGGCCGGCTCATGATGCCGGAGCGGCTGTACGGCCGAGAGCGCGACATCGACACGCTGCTCGCGGCCTTCGACCGCGTCGTGGCCACGGGCACGCCCGAGCTGGTTCTCGTCTCCGGCTATTCCGGCATCGGCAAGTCGTCTATCGTAAACGAGCTGCAGAAGGCGCTCGTCCCGCCGCGCGCGCTGTTCGCTTCCGGCAAGTTCGATCAGTACAAGCGCAACGTCCCGTACGCGACGCTCGCGCAAGCCTTTCAGATTCTTATCCGATCGCTTCTCGCGCAGAGCGATTTGGAGCTGGAGCAGTGGCGGGAGGCCATCCGCGAAGCGTTGCGCGACAACGGACAACTCATCGTGAACCTCGTTCCCGAGCTGGAGCTCATCATCGGAAAACAGCGGCCGGTCGCGGACCTGCCGCCGCACGACGCGCAGCGCCGGTTCCAGCTCGTTTTCCGGCGCCTGCTCGGCGTATTCGCGCGCGAGCAGCGCCCGCTCGTGCTCTTTCTCGACGATCTGCAATGGCTCGATACGGCGACGCTCGACCTTCTCGAGTACGTGCTGCGGAATTCCGACGTGCGCAATCTGCTGGTCGTCGGCGCCTATCGGGACAACGAGGTCGGCCCGGGACACCCGCTTCTGCACACGCTCGAGGCGATCCGAGTCGCCGGTGGCAGCGTGCACGAGATCGTGCTCGAGCCCCTCGCGCCCCCTGAAACGGGCCGGCTCATCGCCGATGCGCTGCATTGCGAGCCCGAGCGCGCGCGGCCTCTAGCGGAGCTCGTACAGGAGAAGACCGGCGGCAACCCGTTCTTCGCCATACAGTTCGTCACGGCGTTGGTCGACGAAGGTTTGCTCGCGTTCGACTCCGTCGCGCGCACCTGGCATTGGGACATCGACCGCATCCGGGCCCAGAACTACACCGACAACGTGGTGGAACTCATGGCCGCAAAGCTGAAGCGGTTCTCGAGCGGCACACAAGAAGCGCTGAAACAGCTCGCGTGCCTGGGGAACATGGTCGATGTCGCTACGCTGACCCTGGCTCTTCGGAAACCGGAAGAGCCGATCGTCGCGGCGCTTCTGGAAGCCGTACATGCCGGCCTCGTGTTTCGGCACGATGACGCCTACAAATTTCTGCACGACCGGATTCAGCAGGCGGCGTATTCACTGATTCCCGACGAGCACCGAGCCGGCATTCACCTGCGTATCGGGCGTGCGCTGCTGGCCAGCATGACCGCGGATCAGCTCGCCGAGCATCTGTTCGACGTCGCGGACCAGCTCAATCGCGGCGCCGAACGGCTGACGGACCCGAGTGAGAAAGCGCAGGTGGCGACGATCGATCTCCGTGCCGGACGAAAGGCCAAGGCGTCGGCGGCCTATGCGTCCGCGCGCGCGTATTTTTCGGCAGGCATGGCGCTGTTGGACGAAAGGGCCTGGGGCAGCGAGCACGCGTTGACGTTCAGCCTGTGGCTCGAACGCGCGGAATGCGAGCTCCTTTGCGGTAACCTCGAAAAGGCCGGGCAACTCATCGCGGAGTCATTGCAGCGTGCGGCTTCGAACGTCGAGTTCGCGGATGCCTCTTGCCTGCGAATCTATTTGCACGTATTGAAGGGCGAACATGCGCAAGCCATCGACAGTGCGCTTACGTGCCTGCGGCTGTTCGGCATCGACCTGCCGGTACACCCCACCTTCGCGCAGGTCGAGGACGAATACGACACGGTCTGGCAAACCTTGAATGGGCGCCCGCCCGAGATCCTGATCGATCTGCCGATGATGTCCGATCCGGAACTGCAAGTGGCCATGCAGGTGCTCTCGGTTCTCGGCCCACCCGCGTACTTTGCCGACTTTCACTTGTTCTGCTTCATCGCGTGCCGCATGGTGAAGATCGGGATGCAGCACGGAATCAGTGACCCTTCC
>JAXDMB010000104.1:0-5850 GCA_034666325.1 Vulcanimicrobiota bacterium | reverse complement strand
CCGCCCGCTTGCTTGGGACGAGCGCCCCGGGTTCGGCCCGCCTGGGAGCTATGGCGGGGCGGGCCGACGTTCGCTCGAGATCGCCCACACGAGCGCGACCAGGATATAGTTCGTCACCAGCGAGCTGCCGCCGTACGAGATGAACGGCAGCGTGATCCCCGTCAGCGGAAACAGCCGCAGCACGCCCCCGATGATGATCAGGATCTGGAACCCGAGCACCGCCGCGAGCCCGGTCGCGAGCAGCTTCGCGTACAAATCGGGCTGCCGTTGCGCGACACGCAGCGCGCGCAGCACGAGCGCGAGGAACACCATCAGCAGCACGATCGAACCGATCGCGCCCCACTCCTCGCCGAACGCCGCGTACACGTAATCCGTCGAAACCTCGGGAATGTAATCGGGGCGCCCTTGGCCGTAGCCGGTCCCGAACAGCCCGCCGTTCGCGAGCGAGAACATCGACTGCACCGCTTGATAGCCCGCGCCGAGCGGGTCGTGGAACGGATCCTTCCACACCGCGATGCGCCGCTCGACATAGGAATAGTGCGTCGCCGCCCACCACGCCGCGAGCGCGAACACGCTGGTCGCGCCGACCACCAGATCGATGCGCCGCGTCGCGACGTACAGCATCGCGACGAACGTCGCCAGCATCAGCGCCGCCATGCCGAGATCGTGCTCGAACACGAGAATCCCCATCGACACGCCCCACCCGAGGAACAGCGGCCCGAGGTACTTCGCGTTCGCGCGCAGCGACCACGGTCGCGTGCGCGCGATGACGTCCGCCGTGTCGTTCAGATACGACGCCATGAACAGCACGATGAGCAGCTTGATCACTTCGATCGGCTCGAACTGCACCGGCCCGAGGCGAATCCAGAGGCGCGCGCCGTTCACTTCCTGGCCGAAGAGCGCGAGCGCGGCGAACAAGCCGATCGCGCAAAGAATCCAGATGTACTTGTACGCGGCGAGCACGCGGAAGCGCTCGAACGCCGGACCCGCCGCAACCGCGAGCACGAGCGAGAACGCGAGCCATACGATCTGCTTGTGCGCGAGATCGGGATTGAGCCGCGCGACCAACGCGAGCCCGACCGACGACAGCAGCACCGCGAGCGCGGGCAGCGTGTCGTCGCGCGACACGTTCGCCGGGCGCAGCGCGGGCCACGCGAGCGCGAGCAGCCCGAGCGCGATGGGAAGCCATTCCGGCAGCAGCGCGCTGGGCGGCGCGAGCCGCAGCGTGAGCGCGGCGAGCACGAGCGCGACCACCATCGGCGCGCACGCCCGCAGGCCCCGCGCCCAGCTCAGGACCGGCCGTGGACGCGCCGCGGTCACGCGTTCGTGAACAGGATGCGGATCACGAGCAGCGCGATGATCGTCGCGGCCAGCATCACCGCCAGCACGACGGTCGCCTCGCGAACGCACGGCCGGCGGCCTTTCGTGTCGGGCGTGACCTCGTTGAAGGCCCGGCCCACGATCACGGTAGCGGCGCCGTCGCCGCGGATGCCTGCGATCGCCAGCAGCCGCGCGGTGACGTCCTCGGACGACGCCGAGCCGCGCAGCGCGTCGGCGATCTCGTCTTCGTCGAGCAGCTCGTGCAGCGCGCCGCTGGAGAGCACGAGCGCGTCGCCGTGCATCAGGCGCAGGTGCGCGAGCGCGGGCTCGAGCGTCGGCTGCGTTCCCAGCGTGCGGGTCAGCAGGCGAAGCGGTCCGTCGCCGACCGCGTCGTCGGTGGTGAGCGTCGTCAGCGCGCCGTCGCGGCCCAGGTAGGCGCGCGTCGCGCCGACGTGGCCCACGAAGGCGTGGTCGCCCACGATCAGCGCGGCGGTCAGCGAGCTGCCTGACGCGACGTAGTCCTCGGTGCTGCCGGAATGGGCGTAGACGCGCGCGTTGGCGGCCGAGAAGGCCGCGGAGAGGGCGGTGCGGGGATCACGCCGCTCGCCCCGCACGCGGCGCTTGAGGCTGTCGCGAACGGCCTGTGCTGCCACGGCCGGTGCGGAACGTTCGCGGATGCGGCCGAAGCCGTGCGCGACCGCGAGCAGGACGATTCCCGGCGCGACGATCTCGGCGACGTACGCTTCGTCGCCGCCGCGCTGCGGGACCCCGGGTCGCGATCCGACCGCTATTTCCATGCTCCGACTCCCCGGAAAACGAGGGCTGCCGCGCCGACGGCAACTTCGTCGTCGACCTCCAGCCGCTGCGGCCCCGTAACGGCTCTCCCGTCGACCGTCGTTCCGTTGCGGCTGCCCAAGTCTTCGACGAAAACGCCGTCGTCTCGCATCTCGATTCGCGCATGCAGGCGGCTCACCCGCGGATCGTCCAGACGAAGATCGGCGCTCGGCGCCCGTCCGACTAGGATACGCCTTCCGAAGCGCCGTGTCTTGATGCTGCCGGCATGCGCGACCGTCAATTCGATGCCCGTCGGGATCGAGGCGTCGATCGCGGGGGCGGGCGGCGCGCCGCGCCGGTCGTGCACGAGGACGACATAGGCGGCGTACGCGGCCGCCAAACCCAGCGTGACGAGGCGCGGATCGGTCACGGCGCGTCGACGACCCGCAGCGGCGTGTCGCCGATCGTCAGCGTCTGCCCGCGGTCGAGCCGAGAGCGCCGCACCTGCGCGCCGTCCACGAACGTGCCGTTGGACGAGCCGAGGTCTTCCACGGTCCAGCCCGTGCCGTCGGCGATGATGCGCGCGTGCCGGCGCGACGCGCGCGCGTCGCGCAGCTTGATGGTGTTCTCGTCCGCACGCCCGAGCGTGAGCCCGTCGACCAGATCAACGTGCGTTCCGTCCGGCCGCTCGAGCGCCAGCGCCTGCACGCGCTCGTCGACAACTGCCTCGATCGCAAGCGAACCGGAGACGACGTCCGGATCTTCGTCGAGCACCACGCGCGCGGCGTCGGCCCGCCCGATCGGCAGCGCCTCGCGCAGCATCGCGCTCCACCGTCCTTCGAGAAAATCCCGGTCGGGCGCAAGCCGCGCATAATCCACGGGATGCACGCGCACGAGATACAGATCGCTCGGCGCAGCCTGCGCGGTCGCAACGAGCCGGCGCGCGATCTGCGCCGGATCGAGCGCGCTCGGAAACACGCGCGCGAACGCGTCCTCGACGACACGCGCGCACGCCTGCTCGATCCGCGCGAACACGTTCACGCCCGCCGCAACCTCGCGAAGACGTTCAAGACCGCCGCAACCTGGCGACGTAGAAGCCGTCGCGGCCGTCGATACCGGGCGTCACGAGCACGTCGCCGGACGACGTGATAAACGGCGCGTAGCGCTCGGGCATCGCGTCGCGCGCGAAGTCCGCGTGCGCGCCGAGGAACGCGTCGACGACGTCCTCGCCCTCACGGCGATCGGTCGAGCAGACCGCGTACGCCAGCGCACCGCCGCGCTTCACGCCGCCTGCCGCGGAATCGAGGAGCTTTCGCTGCACTTCGGCCATGCGTTCCGGATCGCCGGGCTGCTTGCGCCAGCGCGCCTCGGGCTGGCGGCCGAGAATCCCGAGCCCCGAGCAGGGCGCGTCGAGCAGCACGAGGTCGGAGTCGGCCGTCGCCTGCATCGTGGTCGCGTCGGCCATCACCAGCGCGACCGACGCGACGTTCGCTTCTTCGAGCCGCGCGCGCGTCTGCGCGATCTTGCGGTCGTCGTCGTCCACGGCGAGCAGCGTGCCGTCAGCGCGCGTCCGGCTCACGATCTGCAGCGTCTTGTTGCCGCGCCCGCAGCACAGCTCGATGATGCGCTGCCCCGGTTGCGGATCGAGAATGTCCACCGGGAACGACGCCGCTTCGGCGTGCACGTGCCAGCGATGGTTCGCGAGCCGCTCGAGCTCGCCGCTGGGCGCAGACCCGCCGAGCACCAGCACGTCGCGCGCGAACGGACTCGGCGCGGACGCGATTCCCGCCTCAGCGAGCGCAGCCTGCGCATCTTCCCGCGAAGCGTTGCGCAAGTCGACGCACAGCCCCACCGCGGGCGGCGCGTTCACACCGGCGAGAATCGCATCGAGCCGCTCCTCACCGAAACGCTCGCGCCAGTGGTTCACCACCCAGTTCGGCAGCGACGCGCGCGTCGCGAGATCGGCCTCGCGCGGCGGCTCGGTGGAGACGCGCCGCAGCACCGCGTTCACCAGACCGGCAGTCCCCTTGTGCCCGTACTTGCGCGCAAGCCCGACGCTCTCCGACACAGCCGCATACGCTTCGACCCCACGCATCAATCGCAGCTGATACGTGCCGAGCCGCAAGATCTCAGCGATCGGCTGCGGCAGCGTCTTCGCGCGCTCACCGACGAACGGCTCCAGCTCGAAATCGAGATACCGCCGCATCTTGATCGCACCATACGCGAGCTCGGTCGCAAAAGCCCGATCCCGCGGCGTGAGCTCCGTCTTGCGCAAGCGATAATCCAGCGCCTCACGCGCCCCGCGCGGAGTAGGCGAGAACACGTCGCGGCACACTTGCAGCGCGACCTCACGCGCAGTGGTAGCAGTGGGCGTGCTCACAGGTGCACTACGTCCTCATCCGGCGGATTGCGCGCGCTGCGCATGTCCGGCTCGGACACGTCCCGATAGAGGCGGCATACCGTCGCGTCCGGAGACGGCGCAGCAAACACAGTCATGCGCGCGCGACGACTCCCTGACCGAGAATGTGCTTGTATCCCGAGTAGAAATCTCGGGCCGTCATCGGCTTTCGATCCGGCGGCGTAAGCCGGTCGATCGACACCCAGCCGTCCGATGTTCGTATCCACAACGAACCCCCGACCGTGTGCTCCACCATCCCCGGCTTGAGGTTTTCGTACGGAATTCCGGGACCATCGGCGACGTGCGCCTCGAGTATCTTGATCGGACCAATTCCCGTCCATTGCAGTCGTGCCGCCGGGTCAGGTGACAGCGCGCGGACGTGGTTTACGACGTCCCGAGCTTTCGTCGTATCGGAGAATGTCAGGATCCAATCCCTCTTAGACCAGGGCCGCGTCAGCGTGCGTGCGATCTCGTCGTCGCCGATGCCGAGCTCGCGCGCCACCTCGCTCTGCGGCCTCCGATCAAGCGTGCCGTTTGCATACTGCTGCAGTGCTTCCGCCGCGAACTCCGCGCCGCGCTTTGCCAGGCGGTCGTGCAGCTCGCCGTAGGTTTCCATGGGACCGATCGGGATGCGCTCCTGGAGGAGTACGTCGCCCGTGTCCATGCCCGCGTCCATCGCGATGATCGTCACGCCGGTCTCCGTTCGCCCGTCGCGGATCGCCGACTGCAACGGCGTCGCGCCGCGGTAGAGCGGCAGCAGCGACGGATGCACGTTGAACGCGACCGGCACGACATCGAGCAGCGCCTGCGGCACGATCTTCCCGTACGACGCGACGACGAACGCGTTCGCACCGAGCGCACGCGCCTCATCGGCGAACGGCCGCAGCTTCTCCGGCGTGAGCACGCGCAATCCGCGCGCCTCCGCAGCACGCTTCACCGGCGTCGCGACGAGCTTGTGGCCGCGTCCCGCCGGACGATCCGGCTGCGTCACCACACCGACCACCTCGTGCGCGTCCGCGACCGCGTTCAGAACCGGGACGGCGAAGTCGCTCGTCCCGAAAACGACGACCTTCAGCGAGCGCCGGCGGCGACCGCATCGGCCTCCGCCACTTCTTCGTCGGTCGCGGCCGGACGGACGTTCTTCGCCTTGTCGATGTAGAGCACGCCGTCGAGATGATCCATCTCGTGCTGCAGACAGCGCCCGAACAGCCCCGTACCCTCCAGCGTGATCTTCTTCCCGTGCCGGTCGAGCCCGCTGCACACGACGCGCTCGAACCGCGTCAGATCGCCGACCATCCCCGGCACCGAAAGACAGCCCTCGACCGATTCGACCTCGCCCTCGGTGACCGTGAACTTCG
>JAXDMB010000103.1:0-2944 GCA_034666325.1 Vulcanimicrobiota bacterium | reverse complement strand
CGGCGGGCTTCCACGCCCATTGTTTCAACGAGATCACCTGGCCGGCAATCGACTCGAACGCGCTCCGCACGTTGTCTAGCGCCGTGACGATCTGATCGTACGTCAAGCCGCCACCGCCGCGGTAGTGTAAAAGCAGACCAGGATGCGCACGACCGTCGGAAACGAGGTCGACGAAGTCGTCGCAGTTCATCGTGAGCAGCGCGCGTTGCGTCTGCATGGCGTGAGCGAGCACGGACTCGTCAGAGGCCGCGGCGCCCAGCACGTCGATGCTCAGCTCGACGTCGTATCCCGCCGCCGCCAACTTGGCCGCGAGCACGCGCGAGCAGCTGCACTCATCCAGCAGCAGGCGCAAACGGTTTCACCGAAACGGCTTCCGCCCGCCGGCGTTCTTCGGCGAGCTCTGACTCGATGAGCTCGCGATCGGACTCATAGTGGTCGAGCGCTTCTCGCACCGCTTCGACCGGCAGATCGTACTCGTAAGCCGCGGTCTCAACGTCGAGCTCGTTCGCCTGCATGGCCGTTACCAGGTTGCCGACCGTGATGCGGCGGCCTTTGATCATCAGTTGCTTCCGCCACCGGTGCGGCACGCGAACGAGGAACCGGTAACGCAATTCCGGCCGAAAGGCCGCCGTCAGTTCGGGCGCCGCGTCGATAGCCCGCTCATCTGCGGCCGGTAACGCCGTGAGGACCGCGCCGTTCGCGACGAGATCCGCCAGCCGGTCGAACAGCATGAGCAAGCGGCGTCCCGCTTCGGACTCGTTGTCACCGAACGTCGTCCGCAGTCGAGCGACCAGGCGCTCTTCCGCGGGACGAAGTTCGATCTGCAGGCGCTGTCGGGTTCCCGGCTTCTTTGGCATACTCCAATGGTAGTGCATTTGTAGCCAAACAGCCAGCTTTGCCAGCGCGATTAGCCTTCTCCCATGGGGATGCATGCTGCGGATGGTGCCCGGCCCGCGGTCGGGTCATCACTTCAGCGCTGCGCCGCTCTCATGTCTGCGCGATCGAGGCGGAGCCCGCCCGGGGCCATGACCTCGTACTCGGCGATGCGGCGGCGCCATTCGTCAGGGACGGTTACCGACGTGTTCGCTTCGTAATCGAACGCCACGAGGGCCGACTTGCCGTGGCCGATTCGTTCGTCGCCGCGGTAGAGCTCGTGGTACAGGTCCAGCGATTTGTTTCCGATGCGCGCGCAGCGGCAGCCCATCACCAGGCGGTCGTCGTATGCGGCTTGGCGCTCGTAGTCGAACGACTGCGAGGCCATGATCACGTTCGTCTTCGCGCCCAGCGGACGGTCGAACGCGACCCGGCAGTAGTCGATGCGCGCCGTCTCCATCCACGTGATGTAGACGGCGTTGTTCACGTGGCGGTAGTAGTCGATGTCGCGAAAGACGACGCGGATGTCGAGGCGGTAACGAAAGTCCTCGAGGGCCATCAGACGTTCGTCACCACGGCGCTTTTCTGACGCGGCGCGATCCGCCACACCGCGTCGGCGAAGTCGTGGACGTCTTCTTCCGTCGTGTCCCAGGACGTCATCCACCGCGCGATGTTGCGCTCGTGGTCCCACAGGTAGAAGCGCCGTTCGCGCTGCAACGGCTCGATGGCGTCGTGCGGAAGGATCGGGAACACGCCGTTCGCTTCGACCGGGTACGCGATCTCCACGACGTCGTCGAGATCGCGCATGCGCGCCGCGAGCAGCCGTGCCATCGCGTTCGCGTGCGATGCGTTCTTCAGCCACAGATCGTCGCGCAGCAGCGCCTCGAACTGCGCGCCGACGAAGCGCATCTTCGATGCCAGCTGCATCGCCTGCTTGCGCGTGTAGAGCATCGCGTCGACCGCGGGGTGGTATTTCGGAAACACGATCGCCTCGCCGAACATCAAGCCGTTCTTCGTGCCGCCGAACGTGCACACGTCGACGCCGGTGTCCACCAGCATCGTGCGCGCGTCGACGCCGAGCGACGCGATCGCGTTCGCGATTCGTGCCCCGTCGAGATGGAACAGCAGACCATGCTTGCGCGCGACGTCGCCGAGCGCGCGCAGCTCCGCGACGGTATAGACGGTACCGACCTCGGTCGACTGCGAGATCGAGATCGCGCCGGGCTGCACGTGGTGCTGGTCGCCGATGCCGTGGATCTGGCGCTCGACGTCATCCGGGGTGAGCTTGCCGCCGGCGACCGGCACGTCGATCAGCTTGCCGCCGCCGAACCGCTCGTACGCGGCGCACTCGTCGACGGCGAGGTGCGCGCGCTCGGGACAGATGATCGCCTGGTACGGCCGCAGCGCGGACGCCAGCGCGACGACGTTCGCACCGGTGCCGTTGAACGCGAAGAACACGCGCGCGTCCGCTCCGAGCAGCGCGCGGAACGCCTCCTCGGCGCGCTCCGTGTACGGGTCGTCACCGTAGGCGGTCGCGTGGCCGTCGTTGGCCGCGGCGATCGCGGCGAGAATCGTGGGATGGACGCCGGCGTTGTTGTCGCTGGCGAAATGGCGGTCGGGCATCGCCCGACTACTACGGCGTCGTGCCGACCGATGCTTCCGTGGTCGTGAAGTCCGCGTAGTCCGCTTCGAGGTCGGCCTTCATGCGCGGGAGGCTGATCGTCGCCGTCTGCTTCGCGACGAACGCGTGGCCTGCGACGGGCGCGTACGTCTGCACCAGCGTGATGCGGCCGCCGTCGTTGCGCGTCCACGTCGCCTTGAGGATGCGGCCGTGCGCGGGGTCGAGCGCGACGTCGAGCGATTTGACCTGAACCGGACTCTTCGGCGTGAGGCGCAGCACCGGCGCGGCGGCAGTGGAGTCCGGCGTGAACGCGATCTCGTACCGCTCGGGCCACTGCGCCGGGTTGCCGAGATCGTATTTCATGTCGGAGAACGCGCGCGCGACCAGCGGCACGCCGCGGAAGACGAACCGGTACAGGCCCGGTCGCTTGTACCACGAGTCGCCGTGCAG
>JAXDMB010000102.1:0-13261 GCA_034666325.1 Vulcanimicrobiota bacterium | reverse complement strand
GCGGCGTCGTGACGAACAACCTCGCCGACTACCACGTCCCGGTGAACGCCGACATTCACGACATCGGCGTCATCTTCATCGAGGAGCCGGACCTGCTGCTCAACCCGCTCGGCGCCCGCGGCATCGGCGAGATCGGCATCACCGGCGTGGCGGCCGCGATCGCGAACGCGGTGTACCACGCGACCGGCGTGCGCGTGCGCGATCTGCCGATCGTGCCGGAGAAGCTGCTCGGCGCGACGCCGGCCGCGGTCTAGCGCGCTTGCGGATCGAACGCGTGCGAACGGTCGTCCTCGCCGGCGGCCGTTCACGGCGCATGGGCTTCGACAAGCTGACGGCGCTCTTCGACGGCGTTCCGCTCGCGCGCCGCGTCGCGCTGAACCTGCGCGAGCTGAGACCGTTGTTCGTAGCGACGCCGGCCGTCGCCGATGTCATTTCCGACTTGCGCTTCGTGCGCCTCGTCCTGACCCAGCCGACCGCCGGCCCCGCGATGACGCTGGCACTCGCGCACGCCGCTATCCGGCACGATCTGCACATTGCCGTGCTGCCGTGCGATCTGCCGTTCCTCGACGCGGCGCTGGTCGCCGCGGTCGTCGGACGCGTCCCGGATGATGCGGATCTGTCGTGGCCGGTGGTGAAGGGCACGCCCGGTCACCCGGTTCTGTGGTCACCGAAAGCGCGGACGCGCATTCCGGCATTGAGCGACGACGACGCACCCGCGTCGGTCCGGCACGATGCGGCACTGCGCGTCGCGCCACTTGAAGAGCCCGACGACGCATACGTCACCGACGTCGACACTCCCGATGCCTGGGCCGTTGCGCGCGCACGAGCAGCCATCGCAGCGGCGCGACGTTAGAACGGTCGATGCTGGTCAAGCCAAAAGGCCGCTGGCGAGACCGGTCAAGGTTTGGTAACCGGCAGAGGGCGCGACCGGCCGCCCAGTAATGCCTTGCGCATGATGCGCGCGCCTGGTTTTTGTTTCCCATCGTCGCGGACGCCGGACCCGATCGCTAACGAAGCGCGGTGACCGAAGATCAATGCGCGGACTATGCGCGCGACGGGTTTCTGCGCCTCGGCAAGGTCGTCGATGCTCCGGCACTTGCCGAACTGCGCGAGCGCGCGGACGATCTCGCCACCGGACGCGTATCGAACGCCGGCGTGCAGATGCAGCTCGACACGGGTGGCGCCTATGCGGCGCTTCCGGGCATGGTATCGTCGGCGCTGGGTACGCTGCGCTATCGCAAGATCGTGGGCCTCGAGCGGGACGACTGCTTCGCGGCTCTCCTTCGCCACCCGCTTTTTCTGGAAATCGCCGCGCATCAATACGGCTCGCATGCTCCGATCTCGGCGTTTCGCGCGATCGTCATGAACAAGCCCGCAGGTCACGGTACCGCGCTGCCGTGGCATCAAGACGGTGGCGACGTCTGGGCGCTCGATCACGATCCGCTCATGACGATCTGGGTGGCGCTCGATGCCGCGACCACGGCCAACGGATGCGTCGAGGTGGTCGCGGGATCGCAAAGATTAGGCCTGCTGAGCAAGTTCGGAAGCACGCTGAGCGACGAGAGCGCGGCGCGCTACTGTCCGGCGGAACGCATCGTGCCGCTGGAGCTTGAAGCCGGTCATGGAGTTCTGCTCCACAACTGGGTGCTCCATCGGTCCGGCGTCAACCGCGTCCAGCAGCCGCGGCGAGCATTTACGGCGGTGTACATGGACGGCCGTACGCGCAGCACCCTCACGGGCAAAACCTTTCCGCTCCTCGCCGGATCGCTCCCTGAGGAGCCGGTTCCATTCGTGCGCCAAATTGAAGTCGATGCGAATGCGCTGCGCGAGCAGTCGCGCTCCGCGGTGGAGTACGCGACGAGCCTACGCGATACGAACGAGCAGCTGGTGCAGTCGCTCGCCGACGCGACCCGCTATGCGGTAAGCCTGAAGGACGCCAACATCGCACTGGACCAAGCCATGCGCGATGCGGCAGGGTATGCACGCGACCTCGAAGCCCAGCTCGCGACCGCGGTCGCATCGGCCGTGGCGGCAGAGCGCTATGCGTGGTCGCTCGACGTGTGCAAAAACGGCCAACGGTCGGGGGAGCGCCTGCGTTCGGCCAGTTAGGTGCCGCGACGAGCACGGCGTGCGCAACCACCGGCCTCGGCACGCCGCAGGCGCGCCGGTGCGCCGAAACGTGCGGGGGGCGCTCGCGCACGCCGATAGAAGGTTGTCCGCCGTGACCGATCATCGGCTGATCATCTCGTCCGGCAACGAGCGGCATGGCACGGGTCTTTTCTCGCTGCACGCCGGGTCGGTCGAACGAATCGATTTCCTGCCGGGCGCTGGTCTCCACCAGCGCGGACGGCTTTTCTACCGGATATGGTCGCAGCACCAGTATCAGCGCGCGGAGATGCTCGTTTATGACGATGGCGGCGTTCGCAGCTACCTGCGCCTCGACGATGTTCACACGCCGCACGACGTCACGACGCTCGACGACGGAACCGTCGTCGGCGTAGCGCCGGGCTCGAACGCAATCGTTGCGATCGCGCCCGACGGGTCGACTCGAACGGTCTGGTCCGCAGCGGCGCCGTTCGACGCGTGGCACGTCAACTGCGCCACGGTGCATGAGGGCCGATTGTATGCGACCGCGTTCGGTCGCTTCGACCGTACCTTCGGCTGGAACGCGAATTGCGATGGGACGGGGATCCTGTTCGACACGGAAACGAACGAAGACGTCGTCACCGGGCTGACGCAGCCGCATACGCCGCGCTGGATCGATGGTGCGTGGACCGTGTGCGACTCCGGATCGGGCGCCGTCGTCCGTGCTTGGCCCGACGGACGGCGCCGGCGTGTCGAGGTCGGCGGATTTCCCCGCGGTTTGTGTGCCGTTGACGATCGCGTCTATGTCGGTGTGAGCGACTGGCGCACGTCGCGCGAGCAAACGATCGCGGCGAACATCGTCGTGCTCGACCGCCGGACGTGGAACGAGCTCGAACGAATTCCCATGGGAGCGGGCAGCGTCTACGACATCGTTTCGGTGGACGAAGCGACGTGGGGCGCGTTGCAGATCGGTTTCGGCTTCGCGTGCCGGCGGCGGGACGCGCTGAACCAGCTCGCGATGTTCGAGGAAGTGGGCGTGACGCCGGTGCGGCTGTGGGCGGTCGGCGCGCGCTTGGAGCGCGAAGGTTGCCGGATAACCATCGATGCCGCCGTCCCGGCCGCCTGGACGGTCGACGACGGGGTGTCGGTACCGTGCACGGTGACGAATCACGGCAATGCTTTGCTCGTGTCGGCGCCGCCGCATCCCGTTCTGCTGTCGTACAAATGGTTTGACGCAGCCGGCGCGTTGTTGCCCGCGATCTCGATCCGCACGCCTCTGCCGGCTGCGCTGCCGCCAGGCGAGTCCGAGCAGGTCGACGTTCTGATCGCCGCGCCGGCCGAACCCGGCCGCTACACGCTGACCGTCACGGCGCTGCAGGAGTTCATCCACTGGTTCGATGAGGTCGAGGCGGCGTCTGCGTTTCGGGCGCCGGTCGCAGTCGGCACGAAGCGGAAAACGCTGCAGGCGAGATAGAGCGAATGGCGCCTTCGTCCGCCGCTTCGGTGGTATTCATCGCCGATGTCGGACCCGATCCGTTTCACGTCGGCGATGAAGCGATGCTCGAGGCGAACGTCGAAACGCTGCGCCAGTATGTTCCGAGCGCGCGCGTTACCGTGCTCGGGCGCGACGAGGCGACCGATGATGAGCTGTCGGAGGCGCTCCGGACGGCCGCGGGCCTTTTCGTCTCGGGCGGCGGCAACCTGCGCTCGCCGTTTCCGGGCCTGCTCCGGCACCGCGTGCACGCGATGCGTGAAGCGCGGCGGCTCGGCATCCCGGTGGTGACGGGCGGGCAGACGATCGGCCCCGATCTCTCGGCGGTCGACCGTGCGGCGCTGATCGAGGGTCTCGCCGGCGTCGCGCACGTCGGCGTTCGTGAAACCGCGTCGCTCGCGTTCGCCTTGCAGATGGGGATCCCGCCGGAACGGATCAGCTATCAAGCCGACGATGCGTTTCTTCTCGCACGCCGGCGTCCCGCGGACATCAACAACGCGCGCGCGGCAGCGGAACCGTTCGTCGCGGTCACGTTCGACCCGTCGTTTCTCACGCCGGAAGCGGGCCGCGAGCTCGAACAGCTCGCTGCGCAGTTGGCGAGCATCACGTTCGAAACCGGACTGCGCATCGTGTTCGTTCCGCACGTCGGTCCGCGCGGCGAGATCGGAAGCGAAGACGGCCGCGTGGGGCGTGCGCTCCAAGAGCACTTGCGCGGCGCCGGCGTGCCGTGCACGGTGCTTCCCGTGCTGCGTGCGGCGGAGACGGTTTGGATCACGCAGCGCGCGGCAGCGGTCGTGTCCTCGCGTTATCATCCGCTGGTGTTCGCGACGGCCGCCGCGGTGCCGTCGCTCGGTATCCATCGCGATCCGTACACGCGCGTGAAGCTGGAGGGCGCGCTCGCGCACGCCGGCATGACGGCGTGGAGCCAATCGGCGAGCACCGCGGCGGGCGGCGGCTTGATCGTGGCGTTCCGGCGGCTGTGGGGAGACCGCGAAGCGGTGCGGAACTCCATCGCACGTGCGTGCGCGCCGATCCTCGCGCGTGAAGCGGGCCGCTGGCAAGTCCTGTTGTCCGCGCTCCGGCTACCACAGCCGTACGCCGAAAAAGCGCAGCCGCGTATTTTCCCGTCGCTTATCGGCTGGCGGGGCAACGGGGCGGCGACGGTGAAGCGCACCACCGTGCTGAGCGAGCAACAGTGGTCGGACTATGCACGCGACGGTTTTCTCGAACTCGGCGAGGTGGTGGATGCGCCGGCGCTCGCCGGGCTGCGGCAGCGCGCCGACGACCTAGCCACCGGGCGCGTGCAGAACGCCGACGTTCGGATGGAGCTCGACTCGGGCAGCACGTACGACGATCTTCCGGGTTTGGTTTCGTCGGCGCTCGGTACGCTGCGCTATCGCAAGATCGCCGGTCTGGAGAACGACGACCGCTTCGCGCCGCTCGTTCGCCACCCGCTTTTTCTCGAGATCGCCGCGCATCAGTACGGCCCGCACGTTCCGATCTCGGTGTTTCGCGCGATCGTTTTCAACAAGCCCGCGGAATACGGCAGCGTGCTGCCGTGGCATCAAGACGGGGGCGACGTGTGGGCGCTCGACCGGGATCCGCTTTTGACCATTTGGATAGCGCTCGACTCCGCGACGACCGCGAACGGCTGCATGGAGGTCATCCCGGGATCGCACCGGTTCGGCCTGCTCGGCAGGCGCGGGACCGCGCTGAGCGACGAGAACGTGGCGCGCTACTGCGCTCCGGAACGGGTCGTTCCGCTCGAGGTCAAGGCGGGTCACGGAGTGATGCTCCACAACTGGCTCCTCCACCGGTCCGGTGTGAACGGCATGCAGCTTCCGCGACGCGCATTTTCTATCTGTTACATGGACGGGCGCACGCTGAGCACCTTGACCGGCGCCCGGTTCCCGGTTGTCGCCGGATCGCTGCCGCCCGAGCCGCATCCGTACGTGCGCGAGCTGCAGGACGCGGCAACCGACCTGCGCGCGCAGTCCGTCGCGGCCGTGGAATACGCGACGAGCCTGCGAGAGGCGAACACCGCGCTCGAGCAGTCGATGCACGACGCGACGCGCTACGCGGCGGATTTGAAAGAACAGCTGACGCAGGCAACCACGATGCGCAAAGAGGCCGAACGCTACGCGTCCGACCTCAAGAAACACCTCGAGGCAGCGCGCGCACCGGCCGCCTCCGCCGCCCCGATCCGCTCCGTCGGCTGACGGCGCGACGCGGCGGTTCGGCTACGCCAAACCGTCGCTGAACGGCAGCTGGCGCACGCCTACGTGACCGACGCCGACACGCCTGCGGCCTGGACAGCCGCAACCACGCGCGCAGCACGGACACGGTGGGACGCGCTCACTTCTTGAAGCGGTTGTTCAGGGCGATCGTTCGTTCGATCAGGCCGGGTCCGGGAAAATCGGCAAAGAGCAAACCGGCGCGGTTCTTGAACTCCTTGCCCAGCCGTTCGTACGCGAGCACGTTGGTGCCCTCGTACGCGATCGTGCAGATACCGATCGCACAGTTCACGCGTGGGAAGTCCTTCCAGCTCTTCCAGCCCGGTGTCGTGCGCCCCGTCGCCAGCCGAGCGGCCGACGTCCCAGGGCTGGAGTGGCCGCTCGCGACGAAGTACGGAAACGACCCGGCCGACGCGCTCAGAAAGTTGATGTATTTTTTGCTCGTGTCACCGGTGTTCGCCTGTTCGAGCTGAACCTTGACCTTGCGCCACTTGTCGTAGAGATCCGCGTTCGTCTTCAGCTTGTAATCGTCCTGAATGTCGAAGTTGTCCGTGTTGTACTTGATACCGTAGCGGTCACCGGAAAAGTCCTGCAAAATGACGATTTTTCCGCGCATCGAATCCAGCGACGGATTGTCCGACGAGCCGGCGTAAAAATAGTCCTTGTAGTTGTTCCAGTAGACATTTTTGAACGTCTCCTCGAACGACCGCGTGTTGCCCATCGCCGTGAATTCCTGTTTCACCCGCATCACGACCGTCTCGCCGGGATTGTTCACCAGAAATCCGACGACGGTGTTCAGAACCGCGGCAAACGACGTCCCCTGCGGAACGAAGCCGTGATTGATCTCGAACGTGTCCAAGATGTGCCAGCAGCGGATATCGATCAGTCGTATGCCGGACTTCAGCTGATTCTCCAGCGACATCGTCTGGGCTGCAACGGCGTCACCGCCGTAAACCGCCATCGTGTCGTGTGTGCCGGGAATCGAAAGCTCGCTGAGGAGGACGCCGTTGTTCAGCGCGGTCATCCATTGCGCGTTTGATGTCTTCGCTCCGCCGTCATGCGAGTACCCGTCGCTCTTGTGGGCTTGCGCCTCGACGGGAAAGGACGAGAGGACGACGAGAACCGCGGCCGTTAAGCGCAGGCCGTAACAGAGGGCCGATAACATCGATGCTCACCCCTTGCGAACTGTAGCGCGGGAATATCCAACTATACGATTGCTTCGAATAGGCTGTCAAGCAACGCTACGCCAAACCGTCGCTGAACGGCAACTGGCGCACGCGTTTTCCCGTTGCTTTGAAGATCGCGTTGCCGATCGCCGGCGCGATGGGCGGCGTGCCGAGCTCGCCGATTCCCGTCGGCTTCTCCTTGCTCTTCACGACGTACGTCTCGATCTTCGGCGCGTCTTTCATGCGCAGCACGGTGTAGTCGTAGAAGTTGTTCTGGTCGACCTTGCCGTCGGTGAACGTGATCTTGGACGTCATCGCCATCGCGATGCCGTAGTTGATCGCGCCTTCGAGCTGCGCCGCGACGATGTCGGGATGCACCACGATACCGCAGTCCGCCGACATCACCGCGCGGTGCACGGTAATGTCCTTGCCTTTCACGGACACCTCCGCGATGAGCGCGCCGTAGCTGCCGCCCCAGTCGCAGATGCCCACGCCCTGCGAGGCGCCCGCGTGCTGCGGATGCCCCCAGCCGGCTTTTTGCGCGGCGAGCTGCAGCACGCTGCGCATGCGCGCGCCTTTCTTCGGGTCGAGCAGCGCGAGACGGAACGCGACGGGATCTTTCCCGGCCGCGTGCGCGAGCTCGTCGATGAACGACTCCGTGGCGAACGAGTTCCAGTTCGCCCCGGGCGCGCGCATGAAGCCGACCGGAATGCCGGGCTCGAAATCGGCGTACGTCGTGCGGAGGTTGCCGAACGCGTAGTACGAGGGCATCACCTGATCGATCGCCGAGAAGTCAACGCCGCTCTTCGTGAGCATCGCCGGCGCCCAGCGCTTGACGATCGACGGTGAAGCGACGCGGTGCTCCCACGCGGCGACGTGGCCGGCGGAATCGAGCTTCGCGCGCACGACGTTCACGCTCATCGGGCGGTAGAAGTCGTTCTTGATGTCGTCCTCGCGCCGCCACGTCACCTTGACCGGCTTCTTGACGGCTTTGGAGATCTCGACCGCGTCCACCACATAGTCCGGATCGAGCCGGCGCCCGAAGCCGCCGCCCAGGAACGTCGTGTGGATCGTCACCTTGTCGGCGGGGAAGCCCGTGATCTTCATCGCCGCGTCGCGCGAGCGCGTCTGCACCTGCGTGGGCGCCCACACTTCGACCGCGTCGTCGCGCACGTCCGCGGTCGCGTTCATCGGTTCCATCGCGGCGTGCGCGAGGAACGGTCCGCGGTAGACCGCTTCCACCACCTTTCCTTGCGCCTTGTCGACGTCGCCGTGCTGCGCCGCGACGACGCCGGTCGTGCGCGCGGCCTTCTCCGCGTCCGCGAACATTTTCGCCGTGTTCACGTGCGCGGCCGGGCCGTCGTTCTTCCACGTCACCTTGAGCGCGTCGCGGCCTTGCATCGCAGCCCAGGTGTTCTTCGCGACCACCGCGACGCCGCTCGAGATCTTCACGACGTCGAACACGCCGGCGACTTTGCGCGCCGCCGCGTCGTCCACGGTATCGACCGTACCGCCGAACGTCGGCGCCTTGAGGATGTTCGCGTAGACCATCCCGGGCACGACCACGTCGATACCGTAGGTTGCCGTGGCGCGCACCTTCGCATCGAGGTCGAGCCGCTTGGGCGACGTGCCGATCAGCGTGAACTGCGTGTCGTCCTTGAGCTTGACGTTCTTCGGCGGCGTTTCCGTGCCGGCCGAGACGGCGAGGTCGGCGTACGACGCGGTGCGGTTTCCGCTCGCGTCGACGACGTTCCCGGCTTTCGTCGTGAGCGTCGACGGATCGACGTTCCATTTCTTCGCGGCGGCGGCGATGAGCATCGCGCGCGCCGCGGCGCCCGCACCGCGCATGATCGGGTACATGTCGGCGATGCTGGTGCTGCCGCCGGTCGTCATGTCCTTGAACACGGGATCGGCGTACTGGTCCTGCGCCGGCGCGATCTGCACGCGAATGCGGTCGAACGGAACGTCCAGCTCTTCGGCCACGAGCATCGGCAGGCCGGTGTAGACACCCTGGCCCATCTCGCTCTTGTTGATCAGCACCGCCACGGTGCCGTCGGTGCGCACGTGCACCCACGCGTTCGGCGCGAACGTGACGCTCGGTTCGGGCGACGGTTGGTAGTCGGGAACCTGCGCGGGATGCTTCGCGCACGCGCCCAGCGCGAGCCCGGCGCCGAAAACGGCGGTGGTGCGGATGAAGACGGCGCGGCGCATCAGCTCAGCTCTCCGGCGCGCTTGATCGCGGCCTTGATGCGCGGATACGTTCCGCAGCGGCAGATGTTGCCGCTCATCGCGGCGTCGATCTCGGAATCGCTCGGCGTCTTGCTCTTCGCGAGCAGCGCCGCGGCCGACATCATCTGGCCGGACTGGCAGTAACCGCACTGCGGAACGGCCGCTTCGACCCACGCCTTCTGGACGGGATGGGTGCCGTCGGGCGAGAGCCCCTCGACCGTCGTGATCTGCTTGCCGGCGGCCTGCGACACGGCGGTCGAGCACGAGCGCACGGGCGTCCCGTCCAGGTGGACGGTGCACGCGCCGCACTGCGCCACGCCGCAGCCGAACTTCGTTCCGGGCATTCCGACCACGTCGCGGATCACCCACAGCAACGGCATCTCGCCGGGCACGTCGACGTCGTGCGCGACGCCGTTGATCGTCAAACTGGGCACGTGCGGTCCCTCCTGTTCGCAGGGGACCGCTGCCAGGTTTACGCGGTTGCGGCCGCCATCCCGACGGCGGGACCGTCGTCGAGCCGCAGCGTGAGGCACTTGGCGCTGCCGCCCGCCTTGAGAAACTCGGTGAGCTCGGTGCGGAACACCCGGTAGCCGATGTCGTGCAGCCGCTCGCGCAAGCGCCGGCTGCAGTCGTGCATCACCACCGCGTCGCCGACCTCGACCGCGTTGCACGCGAAGCGCAGCGCGTCGTCCACCGACACCTCGATCAGGTAGCCGGGCTCGATCGCGCGCCGCAGCATCGTCTGCGCGTGCGGTGAGAAGGCGTCCATGTAGGCGAGCACGTGCCCGCTCGACAGCGGGCAGAGCGCCGTGTCGAGGTGATAGAAGCGCTCGTCCACCAGCAGCAGCGGCAACACGCGGCAGCCGACGATCTCCTGCAGCTGCAGCGTCGCGCCGCGCTCCGTGCGCCAGCCGTAGCCCGCGTAGAGCAGCGGGCGCACGCGGTCGAACAGCGCGTCGCCGGCGCCTTCGAAATACGTCTGGCGCAGGAACGTCGTCGCGAACCCGGCGCGCGCGAGCGCGGCGCGGTACACCGGCTGCTCGCGGCGGCGCTCGGCGTGCCGGAAGCTCGACACGATCGCGAGGTTGCCCACCATCAGCGCGGCGTTGGCGGTGAACACGATGTCCGGCGTCTGCGACGGCGGCTCGAGCTGCACGAGCTCCACGTCGCCCACGCACCCGATCAGCTCGACGAGGCGCTCCCATTGCCGCACCGCGTCCGGGGCGGTGTCCCCAACGTGCTGCGTCATCCACGGATTGATCGCGTACCGGACGTCGTAGTGGCCGGGCGGGCAGATCAGAAGCCTCGTCGCCATGATGGATAGATGCTACTCCGGTCGCACCCCGGCGTCGTTCGACAAACGGTGCGCTCTGCGAGGGTGGCGTGCGCCGGTCGTGGGTACGCGATCCCCATGGAACGCCGTGACGCGAACGTCGAGCAGCAAGGGGACTACAAGAACGCCCTGCCTTCGGAGGTCGACGACCACCCCGACTCGGGCATGCCCCGCCAGCTGCGCACCCAGGCCGACGACGCGGAGCCGCTGAGCCGCGCGGAAGCGGACGTCGCGGGCATCTCGGAAACGCCGCAAGTGGTCTACGGCGAATCGGACGAAGACCAAAACCGCGACGACCAAGCGGACATGAACCGCGCAGAACCGGACGAGCACGTCTGAATCGCAGCGTCGACGTCGCGCAGGTTAGACCTCGACGAAGACGTCGTCTCCTTCGACGTGCACGTCGTATGTCGGGAGCGGAATCACCGCGGGAAGCGTCAGTGCGCGGCCTGTCGTCACGTCGAACAATGCGCCGTGGCGCGGGCACATGATCTTGCAGCCCTGCAGCTCGCCTTGATCGAGCGGGCCGCCGTCGTGCGTGCACACGTCTTCGACCGCGTACAATTCGCCGTCGACGTTGCACAGGAGCACCTCCACGCCGTCCACGATCACTTTTTTGGCCGTACCCGGCGGGATGTCGTCTCGCTTCGCGACCGCGATTGCTGCCATGCGGCACCGTTCGCCCGGCAGTATGCGCAGCCTTCGCGAGCTGGTGGCGTTCGAGCGATAGCGCGTATCGTCGTTCGGCTGGAGCACGCCGGCCGCTTCGCGAAAGGGGGCGCTATGAAGCGTTTCTCGACTGCCTTGCTCGCATTGCTCATCGCCGCTCCGCTGCCCGTTCTCGCTGCGACGAGCGCATCGTACAAGACCGCGGCTGCGAAGACGTCCGCTGCAAAGACCGTCACGTTGCGCGACGGCCTCAAGTACACCGAGCTCAAAGTCGGCAAGGGTGCGATGCCGCGTGTGGGCCAGACTGCAATCGTGCATTACACGGGCACGTTCTTGAACGGCAAGAAGTTCGACAGCTCGCGCGACCGCGGACAGCCGTTGGAGTTTCCGCTCGGGCAGCACGGCGTGATCGCATGCTGGGACGAAGCGATCGCGACGATGCGGGTCGGCGGCCACCGCAAGCTCGTGTGCCCGCCTGCACTCGCGTACGGCGAGCGCGGCTACCCGCCGGTGATCCCGCCGAACGCAACGCTGAACTTCGACGTCGAATTGCTCGGCGTTCGCTAGACAGGCTACCGCGACCCGGCGTAGGTCAGCATACGGGCGATTTCGCGAGGTCGTCCACCGGGAGCACCGTGAACGTGAAGCCCGGGCCCAGCGTGATGTTGCGGCCGTAGCGCACCGCGTTCACGCCGGTCATGATGAGGCCCGGAACGGGCAGCGGAACGCGTGATGCCGCTCTGTTGAGCAGCGGTTCGGACGGCGTCCACGTGACCGGCAGCGTCGGGTTCATCGTGATCGAGAGGCGCGTGAACCCCTTCGCCTTCGGCACGACGAGATACCGCGGCTCGAGCGTGATCGAGCCGTCGTGGTTGTGGCGCCCTGCCGCGCTCGCGCTGCGGATGATTCCGTAACCGATCGTCCCGGCGGGGATCTTCGTGCCGTCATCGCTCGCGGCGTCGTCCGTCACGCGGAACCGGAACACGGTCCCCGCGCGCGCCTTCCCGGAGTCGACCGCATCGACCATGTCGACCGGGATGGACCACGCGCAGACCTTCGCGGCCCGCGCGGGTGCGGGCGCAAGCCCGACGGATGTGACGGCGGCGATGCTCGCCAAGGCGAGAAGCAGTCGAGCGCGCACCTCGTAGGTCTTCCCAAAAAAGAAGGGACGCCATCCAGCAGACGGCGTCCCTCGCGGCTCCGGTTGACCGGTGTTAGCCGACCGAACCTTCCATCTCCATCTTGATCAGGCGGTTGAGCTCGACGGCGTACTCCATCGGGAGCTCCTTGACGAAGAAGTCGAAGAAGCCGTTGACGATCATCGCCGTCGCGTCCGCTTCGCTCAAGCCGCGGCTCATCGCGTAGAACAGCTGCTCCTCGCCGATCTTCGACACCGACGCCTCGTGCTCGACCGTCGAGCGCTGCTCGTCGATCTTCATCGTGGGCTTGGTGTCGGACGACGACTTGTCGTCCATGATCAGCGCGTCGCACTTCACGCGGGTCTTCGCACCGGTCGCGCCGGCGTGGATCTCCACGAGACCGCGGTACGTCGTCTTGCCGCCGTGCGCGGTGACCGACTTGTTCGTGACGACCGACGTGGTGTTCGGCGCCGCGTGAATCACCTTCGCGCCCGCGTCCTGGTGCTGGCCTTCGCCCGCGAACGCTGCCGACAGAATCTCACCCCGGGCGCCTTCGCCCATCAGGTAGATCGCGGGATACTTCATCGTCAGGCGCGAGCCGATGTTGCCGTCGACCCACTCGACCGTCGCGTTCTTGTACGCGACGGCGCGCTTCGTGACGAGATTGAAGATGTTGCGGTACCAGTTCTGGATCGTCGTGTAGCGGATCGACGCGCCTTCCATGGCGATGAGCTCGACCACGGCCGAGTGCAGCGACGCCGTGGAGAACTGCGGTGCGGTGCAGCCCTCGATATAGTGGACCTTCGAGCCTTCGTCCGCGATGATCAGCGTGCGCTCGAACTGGCCCATGTTCTCGGTGTTGATCCGGAAGTAGGCCTGGAGCGGCATCTTGACTTCGACGCCCTTGGGCACGT